>NZ_JACJUO010000003.1:300000-457500 GCF_014397025.1 Ochrobactrum sp. Marseille-Q0166
CGCCGAACCGGTCATTGATTTTCCTGCGCCTGACTCTCCAATCATTCCAAGCACTTCACCGGCATGGATATCGAAAGACACATTATTAACGGCATGGAATACATAGCCATCCGCAGGGAAGTCCACTTTCAGATTGCGTACGGTTAATATGGGAGTTCCCTCTTTGCTCGACGCATCATGCATTAGCGTTGCCCCAGCTTTTTCGGATTGAGAAAATCGCGTAGCCGGTCACCAAGCAAATTTATGGACAAAGCAAGCAGAACCAACGTGACCGCAGGAAAGAAGAAGATCCACCATTCGCCTGAAAACAAAAACTGCTGTCCATTGCGAATGAGTGTACCCAATGATGGGCGTGTGGGCGGAACCCCTACCCCAAGATAAGACAGTGTTGCTTCTTCCAGTATCGCCAGAGCCAGCCCCAATGTTGCCACGACGAGCGTTGGGCCGAGCAAGTTGGGCAAAATATGCGTAAGCAACAAACGAAGAGGGCGAACACCAATCAGCCTTGCAGCTGCGACATAGTCCTTACGCCGCTCAACCAGGACTGCACCTCGAACTATACGCGCAAATTGTGGCCAATTCGAAAGACCAATTGCGAAAATCAGGAGCCACACAGCAGCTGCCTCCTGATGCGCGGAAGGAACCAACCCTTGCGCAAGGCCAAAAATTAGAAGTGCAATCAGTATTGTAGGGAATGTCAATTGAGTGTCGGCTATGCGCATGATGATCGTATCGAGCAGCCCACCTGCATATCCGCTGATAAGTCCGGCGCTGACACCGATTAACAATGATACAAAGGTTGCAGACACAGCCACCAGCAAAGAAACACGGCTTCCATAAAGAATAGAGGAAAATATATCGCGGCCCTGATGATCCGTCCCCATCAGAAATGTGTTGCCTGTAAACGCACTGGGCTGCAAAGGCGCACTCAAACCGTCCATAAGATTCAGCGTTGCCGGATCAAAGGGTGAATATGGTGCTATCAAAGGGGCAAATACTGCGCCCAATACCAGTATTGCAGCAAAAAATGCGGCAATTGTAGCAACCAGTGGTAACCGTTTGGAGTACGATTTAACCCCGGCCGAACGGCGATGATGGGCCATTTCTACAGAAAAAGGCGTATCTGTCATATTACGCTCCCGTCTTGATACGGTCGAAACGAAGACGCGGATCAACAGAAAAATAAAGAAGATCAACCACGAGATTGATGCTGACAAAAAGCAGAGATATGAAAACCAGATATGCAGCCATAACGGGCACATCGACGGCCTGTACGGAGTTGATAAAGAGCGAACCCACGCCCGGCCACTGAAACACCGTCTCCGTCACAATAGCAAAAGCGATGACTGAACCAAGTTGTAGTCCGACCACTGTTATCACCGGAACGAGGGTATTTTTCAGCGCATGTCCGAAATAGATACTCCGGCTGGAAAGACCACGCGCTTTTGCAAAACGGATATAATCCTGCCGCAAAACATCAAGCATTTCCGACCGGATCAAACGCATGAGCAGGGTAGTTTGAAACAGGGACAAAGTGATTGCCGGCAATATCAAAGAGCGCAAACCTGATGTTGTCAAAAAACCGGTGGTCCACCAGTTACCAAGCTCGATAACCTGCCCTCTTCCAAAGGAGGGCAGCCAGCCCAACTCGACGGAAAATAGATAGATCAGCCCCACTCCGATCAGGAATGTTGGCAACGAAACTCCAATGAGTGACGATGTCATTATGAATGCAGTCAAGCGCGATTTAGGGCGTAATGCGGCGTAGACACCCAGAATGCCGCCCCCGATAAGAGCTATGATTGAAGAGGTTATTGCCAGCTCAATTGTAGCGGGCAGTTTCTCTATGATCATTCGGGTGACTGGTTCCTGCTGTTTGTATGACAGGCCAAAGTCGCCCGCCAGACCACGCTGTATGAAAGACAAAAATTGCAGATAGACAGGTTTATCCAGTCCCAGACGTTCTTTCAGTTCCAGCCGTTCCTCTAGCCGTGTCTCCTGACTGGCTATTGATTCCAGTGGGTCGCCGACAAATCGAATAACAGCAAAAGCGATTAGTGCTACCGTGAGCATGACACCCGCAGATTGAAAAATGCGCCTGATGATAAAACTGGTCATATATTCAGCCTGAACTGTACTGCCACCTTGTGGCTGTTATTCATGATTTTGCTCTTTCGCCCGCGTATACGAGGGCGAAAGCAGTGATTAATTGCTTACTTGTTGATCGTTGCTTGTCCGATCTTGGGCGAATTATCAGGCTGATGTTCGAGATTAAACTTATCGCGCACCGCCCACGCTCCAACCTGATTGTGAAGCGGCAGATAAAGGTGCTCCGCTTTCACGAGTTTCCATAGCTCATCAATGGTTGCATCACGCTTGGCTGGGTCTATTTCAGCCCCCAATGACTCAATTTTCTGGTCAACGTCTGCATTGGAATAGCCGGTCGCATTATAGGCACCATAACGTCCCTGTCGTGTGTGCACCAAATCGTTGAAGTTATAGGCACTGTCGAAGGTCGGTACTCCCCAACCAAAAAGATAGAAATCTGTCTTTTGATCAACAATTAAAGGCGAGTGTTGTGCATAGGGTCGTGACGCCAAATTTACCTTTACACCTATGCGGCCAAGAAACCCTACAACTGCCTGTGCTATGGCTTCATCATTGACATATCGATTGTTCGGGGTGTCGAGAGTAATGGTAAAGCCCTGCGGATAACCTGCTTCAGTCAAAAGCGCTTTTGCTTTTTCGACATCAGGCTTTGAATAGCTGTCGAGTTCCTGCGTCCAGCCATGAACAAATGGCGGAACGATGATACCGGTTGGCACTGAGTTGCCGCGAAGGACAACTGTCTTGATGGCATCGCGGTCTATTGCAAGATCAAAGGCCTCGCGCACCCGAACATCGCTGAGTGGATTTTTATCCTTGACGTCAGAAGAGGCAAGCGGTGCATCATCAACCCGGTAGCCAAGGAAAATGGAGCGGTTTTCGGGGCCAACCGAGACGTTGATCCCAGGTGTATTTCGTAGCCGATCAATATCCTGCACGGGTACTTCATGCAGAAAATCCACCTCACCGGAAAGAAGCGCTGCAACGCGTGTCGCATTGTCGGCAATTGGCGTATAGACAATTTCCGTTATTTCAGGCTTCTTTTCCGCCCAATGGGCTGGGTTGGCATCAAGCACGGTTCGAACCCCCACCTCACGGGACTTGAGCGTATATGGACCCGTACCGTTGGTGTTTTTTACCGCATAATTGTCCTTACCGGCTGCAATATCCTGAACGTCTTTAACGTCATGCTTTTCCGCCCAATCCTTATCAAGAATGTAGGTTCCAGTCAGATTATTGGGATAGATTGCATTGGGAGCACGCAGCTTTACCTCGACCGTATTGTCGTCAACAGCCGTAACTTTTTCCACGTCTGCATGAAGCTGACGAAGATTGGATTTATCTGATCGCGCCCGATCAAGTGTAAAAACAACATCTTCAGCAGAGAAATCCGCACCGTCGTGGAATTTGACATCCTTACGCAGTTTAAAGACCCAAGTGGTCGGGTCACCCTCTTTCAAGCTCCATTCAGTCGCCAGGCGCGGCACCAGCTTGCCTTCGGCATCACGCCATAGAAGGCTTTCGTAAATATGGTTGAGGATCGCATGTGTGACGCCGTCATTCTGTGCATGAGGATCCAGCGTTAAGGCATCGGCAGCTCTGGTCCAGCGCAACGTGTCGGCGTTACTAAACTGCGTGGAGGAAGCAATAATCAGTGTAGCCGACAAAAGGCTTAGTATAGTTGATCGCAATTAGAGACCCTCTCATCCATGAAAAACTAGTTAGAGTTTTTCACAGGAAAGGGACTTGACGCACGCATCAATTAACTAAAATTTTCTACATGATAAAAATATTCTTCTTATAATTTCCTGTATATGCTCTCCCCACAATCTCACAGCCCTCAAGACTATCTTTATTCGCTCCACTGCAAAACAGCCGCATTATGTAATGGGTAAATTCTAACTATGTTTACACCGCCACCGATGGGCAACCCAGATTGATCGGATGGAACCCACTCTTCTCTGCTCGATACACTTAATCAGTGCACCGCAGCATACATAATGTCTTTCTCAGTGACTGTAAGGGGTGAGAATTCTTCGACAATGCGTCCCTGACGACAAACCAGAATACGATCTGACAGGGCCAGAATTTCCGGCAAATAAGATGAGATTACGATAACAGCCAGTCCCTGATCTGCGAGACCTTCAATCAGACTGTGAATTTCCGCAATCGCGCCCACATCAACGCCTCGCGTCGGCTCATCGAAGATAATGAGTTTGGGCTTCTGCACAAGCGCCTTGCTGATGACAACCTTTTGCTGATTGCCGCCTGAAAGTTCAATAACCTGTGCCTTTGAATCAATACTTCTGATGGCGAGCTTACTTCGCCATGCGTCGGCAAGCGCCCTCATTTCCTTATAGCTGACAACAGGCAGCCGCTCCAAACCAGCAGCGAGAAGTCCGGCATAAAGGTTTTCAGCGATGGACATGGTCTCAAAGAAACCGTCAATTTTACGGTCTTCGGTGACATAAACAATCCCGTCCCGCACGGCCTCGCGCGGCGTTGTGTAGCGCACGGGCTGTCCGCGATATTCAATAGTTCCGCCACGCAGAAAATTGCGTTTGAAAACTCCGGCGATGATCTTGGCCGTCTCTGTTCTGCCAGAACCAACAAGCCCAAAAATACCGGTCGCCTGCCCCTCGAAAACTGAGAACGATGTATTGCGCACCATCGCTCCCATAGACACATCTTCGACAGAAAGGATGCGTGGACCAGCAGAACGAATAGCTCTGCGGGGCTGGGAACCCTCGACAGAAGCACGGCCGATCATCGCCTCAACGATCTTCGCCTGATCCAGATGAGCCGTTTTTTCTGTCATCACCTTTTCACCGTCACGCATGATAGTGATGCGGTCTGATATAAGCAGAGCTTCTTCGAGAGCATGACTGATGAAAACGATGGTTACGCCGCGTTTTTTCAATCGCCGGACAAGTGCGAAGAAGTGTTTTCGCTCTTCAGGTGTCAAGGTCGCCGTTGGTTCATCAAAAATGATGATCCTGGCATTCAGCCGCACTGCGCGCGCAATCTCCACCATCTGACGCTTTGCAGCACCAAGCGTAGAAACATTGGCCGTGGGATCAACAGTAAAATTGAGCGATTGTAAGAATTGCTGTGCAGCAATGGTGATACCGCGCAAACGGTTGAATGCTTTCTCGTCACCGAGATAGAGATTTTGGGCAACAGTCATCGAGGGCACAAGGCTCGTTTCCTGAAACACCATAGCGATACCATGTTGCAAGGCATCAGCCGGGCCTGAAAACTGTATTTCCTTTCCATTCAGAACAAGCTTGCCTGAACTCGGCTCCACAACACCGGCAAGCAGTTTGCTCAGCGTAGACTTTCCGGCTCCATTTTCACCCAGCAGTGCATGCACCTCACCCGGGTGAAGGTCGAAATCAACCGCATTCACGGCGACATTCCCGTGATATGACTTCGTAATCGCTTTGGTTTCCAGCAGAACTGTCATTGTCCATCACCTTTACCAAGTTCGATAATCAGATCAGCTCCCTTCACGGTTGCAAGCACCGACGAGCCGGTATCCAGTATCGACGTTAATCCGTGACGGTTTCCGTCAGAGCGACTATGGAAACTTTCCTCGGGCAGGCACTGACTGTCGAGTCGGACCGCCAGACCGTATGAACGCGATGGCGCCCAGGGTTTGTGCACCCCCATCGTGCGCACCGATCCGCATTGCAATGGCGCAAGAAAGTCGGAGCCAGAAGACAGTGCGGGCGCAATCCAGTATTCGCGCTCAATTGTTGCAAGCATATCGTGACGAAAAGTCTTTTCCTGCAATACAAACTCGATCAGGCGATTTCTGGGTGCAAAGACAGATAGCCAGAAACCACCATTGCGCGCAGGGGACAGTCTGCCCGGATAACCCGGAATTCTGGTCAGAACCGGCATTATACCCTTTGTGGCATCTATGCGAATAATGCGGTGTGCAAAAGCCTCACTAAAGTAAATCGAGCCATCACGGTCAACCTGAACACCCGATGGCCATGCAAGCCTCTCAGCCAGAAGAGTTGCTTTTCCGGAAGCAATATCAAGCGACCAAACAGACCCGGTCGCCTGTTTGTTCATGAGTGCGACAACCCAGTCAGACGGCGCATATGTGGCAGAACCCACTGTCACAACGATGGTCGTTGCGTCGATTACTGATACAGCCGTTGGACAACGAAGGACGTTGGAACCAAGACGGTCGAAGGACTTACCGTCATGTGTGCCACCGTGCACAAGCAGTTTTCCGTTATCGAGCGCGACAATCAGAGCGTCATCGGAAAGCGCCGCCAGCGCGGAAATATCGGCATCGTAGTCGGCAATCTTCTCCGTTGTCGCGCCAGTGATTTTGAACACTGAAGCACCGGACGAAAAGACAGGCTTGCCCGACCAAAGAACGAGATTATCTGGCACTTCATGCGCATGAAGGACCGGGGCATCATCCAGCGCAGTATTTGGTTTGTAGGCACCATCATAGGGTGGGATCGTAATGGCCTTGCCACGGAATGGATCAAGAAGGCGGTCAATGAAACTCATTTTGCCTCTCCCCAATAGGAATTCCAGCCCGTCCATTCAGGATCAGCTCCGTCAATTCGGATACGGCCAATCCGGTTATTGAGGATACCGCCAATATAGAGAAAGCCTTTGTGCTCGCGCATGGACGTCACCATAGGGTGACTTGCGCCACCAAGATCGCCCAAGGTTGCAACGATGGTGCCGGATTCATCAAATTTCACGACGCCGCCCGTGTTAATATTGGGAAACAGCCACTCATCCTGCGGAAGACGCCGGGTCATGCGTTTGCGCATACCGGGATTACGCAACGCAAGATCGAAGCTTGGTGTGCGCATGCCCAGCCATGCCATCCAGTAGGTGCCATCGGAGGCACGATTGATATTATCCGGATAGCCGGGCATGTCCCTGATAACTGTTTCAAGCGTGCCCGCCTTTGGTCCCTCAATCCAGTAACGGTGAACTGAGCACGCCCACGACTCTGCCAAGAGCAGCGACTGTCCATCATGGGATATGCAAACGCCGTTGGAATAGCGGAGATTTTTAAGAACTGTCCGCGTTTTGCCAGTTTTTGGATCATAGACCAACAAACGCCCGGTGGGTCGGCTCTCAATGGAATCCAGAACCCAGTCATGTGCATCATAACGGGTAGTGGAATCGGTAAACCAGACCCGACCGTGGCGGTCTATGTCACAATCATTCGGATCACGCAGTCGCGCATCGTCGATGACGGAAAAAAAGGATCGCCGTGTCTCCGTTGATAATTCACTGACCGTGCCATCCTGTGCAACAGAATACAAACCCATCGCACCCACGCAAGATTTGATCGATCCGTCACGGTCGATAGCCAGCCCCAGCGGAAATCCGCCAATATGGGCAAATATCTCTGAGCGTTTATAATCCGGTGCAAAATAGCGGACGATTTCGCCATGCCGGGTGCCCGCATAAAGATTATCCTCGCGGTCCAGAACCACATCTTCCGGACCTTCGACTTCACCAATACCGATGGCTTCAGCACTGGCCAGTGAATTGTTGAGCGCGTATGGCGTTCCCGATCCGGGAACCGCTGACAAAGCCGTCTGCATCCGGTGATGCACGGGTGCCACGTAAACTTCAGATACGACCTTGTGGCGGTTCTTAAGCCAGCGAACATCAAACACGATTGCAAGCGCCAACAACAATCCGAGGATCATCTGATTGGTCCCCGTTCCCGCGCCCATGCGGATCAATCCGTTATTGATGAGCAGAACGGCAACGGCACCCATAAAGCCCTTGGCAATGGAACCACGACCGCCACCAAGGCTGTTCCCACCGACAACGGCTGCTGTCAATGCCAGCAGTTCCAGTCCAAGACCGGTTCCTGGCCCGACCCCGGACAACCGAGCCGCGAAAAGATAGCCGGCGATGCCACATGCACCTCCGCACACCACATAAGTCAGGAAAACCGTTCGCCGCACCGGAATGCCAATATTAAATGCAGAACGACGAGCGCCACCAACGGCGCTGATGTGCCAGCCAATGCGTGATCGTGTGATAATCAGATGAGCGAGTACTGTAAAAATCAGAGCGATCAACGCACTCACAGGCACTCCCCATAAGGTGCCCATACCCATCCAGTCAAAGCTATCAGAATAGACCGCAGAACTTTGTATCTGTCTGCCGTAATGAATGATCAGAATATCGTAAATTGAACGACCGATAATGAGCGTAACAAGTGTTGTGAGAAATGCGCGCAGACGCAGATAGCCAATGAGAAAGCCGTTGAACGCGCCAAACAAGGCCCCTACGCTGACCGCAGCAATAAAGGCCAGCCAGACAGGCCCTTCTCCAATATAAATGACGCAGAGTGTGGTAAAAGCTGCAAGAGCAAAAATAGACCCTACCGACAGATCAATCCCGCCTCCGATGATAACCACCGTAAGCCCGATCACGACAATTAGAAACTCTCCAAGCTGCCGGGATGTATCAAGAAGACTGCCTGCGGTAAAAAAGCCCGGAACGAGCGCGCCAAAAATACCGATGACAGCGATCAGAAAGACAAACGGAACCAGATTGTCAGCCCAGTTTTTAACCAGAATTTCTCCGGCGAGATGATCCGGGATTCTGTTATATCGAAACCGCGCTAGCGCTTCTCTCATTTTCATTCGATGTTTCCGGCTTTCCGAAATGCGATACCTGTCATCCAGTCCCCGCCGCTGGAGCGGGGACGTGT
Source organism: Ochrobactrum sp. Marseille-Q0166 (assembly GCF_014397025.1). NCBI lineage: Bacteria > Pseudomonadati > Pseudomonadota > Alphaproteobacteria > Hyphomicrobiales > Brucellaceae > Ochrobactrum > Ochrobactrum sp. Marseille-Q0166. The sequence continues at coordinate 308,831 of NZ_JACJUO010000003.1, forward strand.
AAGAAAATTGGGAAAGCACAGCGCTCACGGCGACCGTACTTTCCATAATGACGTCTTTAAGTCTTCGCTGCTTCGATTGCTTTCTGGCTCCAGCAGACGCCGGGCGCCAGATCAGCCTTCGTACGCGCGCGTTCAAGCGTGTAAAGGTAGCGGGCCTTGTCACCAGGCTTTTCATTGCCCTGCAACAGAAGCTTTATCGCAGTTACAACGTCGTGCGACTGACGAACCAGCTCACTGGTGACAATGGCGCCGAAAGTGCCATCTTCCAGCAGGTTACAGTCGATCTGCTCGCCCCCGCCGGTGGTCACCAGAAACACCTTGTCTTGAAGACCGGCATCACGAATGGCAGCAGCGGTTCCCTGCGCGGTCGCATCCCAGAAATCGATAATACCGCACACATCAGGATTCTGCTGCAACAGAGTTGTGGCTGCATTGCGTGCGGTGGTTGGATCCCAGTTGGAATCAGGCTGGCCAACGACTTTGAATTCAGGGTTCTTCTCGAGAACAGCCTGCACGCCAGCCCATTGATCGAGGCTGGATGCATTAACCTGATCGCCCTGTATGACGCCGATCTTCTTGCTGGAATTTGGCCCGCAGCCTTTGATAACCGCTTCTGCTTCCAGCTCTCCAAGCTTCTTCCAGTCCGAGCCAGCAAAGACGTCCGACGCATAGTTTGATGGATTATCGAGCTGGATAACAAAAATGCCAGCATCCTGTGCCCGCTTATAAAGGCGGCTGTAGGAGTTGATGTCCGGGGACTGTACAATCAGCACATCAGGCTTGTTCGCCGACGAAATCAAATCGGTAATCGCCTGCGCACCTGCGTCCACGCTCCAATTCGGATCACGCGTTTCCCAGATACCACCGAAAGCCTTGACTTCTTCGCCAATAAAATGGTTCCAGCCCTGAGCGAGATCGAAGCCCATTGTCATTGGCACCAGCACAACGCGCTTGCCCTTGAGCGCATTTTCATAGGCTGCTGGACCAGGATTACCCGCATCCTGCGCAGAGCTTGTGAAGGCTCCCACAGCGAACATCATGGTCGCAGACACAGCGGCCAATAAACCACGCTTCCATAATTTCATTTTCCAACCCTCTTTTCGATGGACCGCCAGGCGCGCCCTTAGTTACAAATGTCAGATATCGCCCTGCTGACTGGTTTGTTCATCACGTGGGTTGAGACGCCCATCAAGAATGATTGCAGCCAGCAAAATTGTTGCTTTGATCAGGTTCTGATAGATATTGGGAAGGTCGAGGATGGTCATGCCGTTGAGCAGAATGCCAATCAACAGAGCACCAACCAGAACATTGCGCATTCCGCCTTTGCCGCCGGAAAGGCCTATGCCGCCAATCACCACGACCAGAATGACATCATAAAGCAACGTTGAATTCACGATGCGGGTATTCATGCTTTGCAGGCTGACAGCCGTAGCAACTCCTGCAATCCATGCCAGCAAGGCACTGACGACATATTTGAGCAGTGTCAGCGGACGTACACCGATGCCCATGGTTCGCGCGGCCTGATAGTTATCGCCCATCAGGTAAAGGAACCGTCCCGGCTTTGTATATCGGAGAAACAGCCAGCCTATGAGCAGCATACCAAGAAAAAGCAGCACATCGAGTGGAAGCCCCAAAAGCCGCGCCTGCCCCAGAGAAAGCAGCGTCAACGCATCCTGCGGAATGGCAATCACATCCTGCTTCAATATCTGTGAACGAACAAAGCCAAAAACAAATGCGCTTGTGGCAAGCGTCGCAAAAAGCGCCGGAACACTGGCATAGGCGATCAGAAAACCGTTGACCAGACCGATAGCCACAACAACCAGAAAGACGATTGAACTCGCCGCCAGCAAACTCCAGCCGGAATGCAGCAATTCAAGCTGCAGCGCTGTCGCTATCACCATCACAGCAACCATGGATAGATCGATACCGCGACCGATAACCACCAGCCCCATCCCAATAGCCAGAATGCCCAGCACGGATATGCTGCGTATAATTGCGATAAGATTTCCCGTTGCCCTGAAACCATCAAGGCTCACGGCAAATCCTGCAAACAATGCGAAAGCCAGGATCAGAACAATCTTTTCCTGACTAACCGATTTAAAAAAGCCAGATGATCGCGACAATCAGGGCAACCTTTCACATGCTGAAACAGTCGTTTCAGCCCGTTAGTCAGCGCCCCATCGGGCTGCAACATTCGCGGTAATTGAAACGCTTTCCGGATCATCAATAGCCGGTCCACGCTGTTGCTTGCAGGCAGCCTTTTCTATCTTGAAGCCAAAATGAGAACAATTTTTTGCCAAACAGCGTCGTCAAGGAAACATGTCTTGAACCGCATTATCGGCCACAGAAACAAAGTTGAAATTATCCGGCTCAACTGGTCACATCAAATTCAGGGTCAACAGGAATAGACAAGGCGGTAACAATCCGATTGGTCTCTGATGCCATTCCAATAACAGCAAGGAGATCGCCGTACTGAGCATCCGTCATTCCCTTGGCGCGCGCTGCGGCCGTGTGGGAATGGATGCAATAATTGCAACCGCTGGCAACCGACACTGCAATATAAATCAGTTCTTTTGTCAGAGGATCCAGTGCAGACGGCGCTACCATCACTTCTTTCAGACTTTGCCACGTCCGTTCGAGGGTGAGAGGATCATTCGCCAATCCCCGCCAAAAATTATTGATGAAGTCTGATCCCCGAACCGCCTTTATGTCATCGAATACGGCTTTGACGCGGGGGGATTTCTCTGCATCCATGTCGGTCCAGAGCTTTACTGTCGCCATTTCATCACCTTGAATTACTTCCATCATCGCTAGACGTTATAGCAAACAGACAACGCCGCCCAAAATAAGAATTTCTCTTCAGGCAAAGTAAATCATGGCGGGTTCACCACCCTGCATGGAATAACGGAATTGTTCAGATATTCCCTGCGATTTTGAAGCGTAGCGTGTTGTCAATAAAGCTCTTTTCTCCAGGTTCGCTTTCATTGGAACCGAACGGCAACTGGGCACGTAGCTTCCAATTGTGTGGAATATCCCATTGCTGTGCAACCAGAGTGTCGATCACCGGATTATAATGTTGCAGGCTTGCCCCAATCCCGACATTCGCTAAAGCAGTCCAGACGGAAAACTGTGCCATTCCCGACGATTGCTCGGAGAATTCGGGAAACTTATCCGCATAGAGCTTATAGGTTTCCTGCAGATCATGAACAACCTGCTGGTCTTCATAGAAAAGCACCGTGCCTACTCCCGATGCGAATCTCTTTAGTTTCGCTTCAGTTGCTTCAAATACATCTGCGGACACGAGAGGTCGCAGCGCTGCCTTGACAAGATCCCAGAACTGAACGCTTTCGGAACCATAAAGGATGGCGACGCGCGAGCTTTGGGAATTGAAGGTGCTGGGCGCATGGCGCACCGCTTCCTGAATTATACTGGTGATGTCTGCCTGAGACAGCTTTACGTTCCTACCAATATTATACTGGCTTCGACGGCGGCGAAGATTATCGATAAAGTCATGGGCCATTACAGTTCTCTTTGCAGGTGAACAGAATTTTGGTTTCAGGCAATAGCTGAACGGATAGTCGAAGGTGCATAAAACTGACAGGTTGACCTGCCCCGGGCAAAGTCGTCAGGCGATAAATTACATCACTTCTGGAGATTTTTTTTCCATCTATGCGGTTCATGCGCTCATTTTATTATACGAACACGTTCAAATTGGAACGGACGGCAGTCTGGGCGCTATGGCCGTACTGGGCAGCACTGTTGGGATGTGTTTTTCTGGTATACACACGAGTGCCTTATCGGGCTGGTTTTTTTCTCATCTTTTGCACCGCAAGCCTTTGATAGGTCCTCAAATTATTTCCCCCTGAGAAAGCCGGCATAAATGAGCAGAAAAAATCATCCGCCGAGCTGTGCCCTTTTCAGATGCACCGGCTGCTGAATTCTTATTTTCCACGGTGTTTCAACACCAGCTTCATCGACCGCAACTTTGTCGAAAGAAGAAGTCAGTCACGAAACGTTGTTTGATTGATTTTCCCCCAAATGATGAACAAGCGTTGCATTTCGCTCAACAAAATCCATGTCGTGGCACACTAGGATCACTATGTGCCCGGACTGTTTCTCTTCTGAAATGATCTGCTCCAGTCGTTGCGTCCAAGCTCTGTCCAGTCCGCGTTGAGGTTCATCAAGAAGGATGATATCGGGATTGTTGGCCAATACACATGCAAGTGTCAAAAAACGACGACTTGCATAGTCAAGGCCAAGAGGATGCGGACTGGCGAATTGTGTCAGCCCGGTTCGTTCAAGTACAGTCGCACAATTCTTTCATCAATTCGCTGTTTTTCGTGCCCGAACTGTTTTGGGCCAAAGGCAATCTCTTCCTCATCTGTGGATGCAAAAAGCTGCTGTTCGGGACTTTGAAAGACTGTACCTATGTGTCTGGCAAGCTCATGAATCTCCAACTGGGACAGATTTTTTCCATCGTGCTGAACTTGACCGAACTGGGAAAGATGCCCTTGTCACCCCAGCGTTTCCAGCGGTTATAAAGCGTCCTGAAGGGACCGTATTCCTTCGGTGCATCGCGCCATCTGAGGCCATTGCGGTTTACGAAGATGATGCCACTCAGAACGGATGGATCATCAACCGCTGACGGCCATGGCTCTTGGGGAAATAGGGCTGAAGACGAGCCATTTGCTCCTCCGTCAGCCAAAAAAATTACTCATCAGCCAGGCTCCTTCTCGCAAAGCCTGAATCAAGCCCGTCAGCTAAAATCAACAGGTCCTGACCTTGGTCAATCACGAGTAATGTTTGGCAACAGAATTGGTTGGTGAAGCCCATCCACTTAGCTATGTCGCTTTCTTTGACGATATGCACGCGCACTTGCCTGATCACCACACGGGGACATGGCACACCAAATCCGATTACCGGCCCGTGATTTATCCACGAACATCACATGGCAGCGTGGTGAAGCGCATTGCTTGATGCGCATGCGGTATGGGCCGGTGAAAACATCGATTGCATCCCGCGCGATCAGACCAAGAATTTCGTTCATCTCGGCTGCGTCCGGCGGTTCGGTGCTATAGCCATCACAAGCGATACGCAAAACCGGCATACCTGAACGGGCATGAGCATTGATCAAAGCAATATCCGCCATCAATATCTCGCTTTGATTGATACGATTATCGGCCAGCCTGAATATTGCCTCTCGCAAAGACTTAGTTTTTGCAAGATCTTCGTGTGTCACAGCACATGCAAGCGGTGGTAGCTCCGCTTCACAAAGCCATCTGTCCAGTAGTGAAGGCTCTGAAAATCGGTCTATCCCCTTGGCTCTGTCTTTTGACGCCGCGACTGTCGCGACAAGATTGAGCGCAACACTGTCCGAACGGAACAGGAAGCGCCAGCTTCCCTTATTCCGACGCTCTTTCGGATGCCTGGATTTTGCATCAGTTATGTCCATCAGTTCGCTCTTTGCTTGGCAGACCGTCCAGCTTCGAAAGCTGGACGATACTTATGAGATAAGTGCCAACAAAATCAACTGTTCGCCGAAGGTGTCGCCAACTCAAGATCAACAGCATATCTGCCGACTTCCTGTATTTTTACAGCCACTGGATCGTGCAGCGTGTAGATACGGGCATCGCGCCAAAAACGGTCAAGCCCCAGCTTCAAAGTCGCAGAACGCGCGCCAACGGCCTCGAAAATGCGCGATGTTACCGAAAGTGATGCTGCGTCGGAAGCAACCTTGGCCTGCGAGATGAGATCAGCAATCTCCCCGCGACGTTCCGGCGTCAGCCTGTTTTCGTCAATGTCTGCCACCAGTTCGCCAAACGCCTTGTTGGCGACAATTGATAGCGCAAGAGATGCGCTGGCTGTGGTTATGGCATTGCCGATGCTATCTGCAATATAGTTCGGCACAGATGCATTCTGTGCATTTTTGCGCAAATGCAGTTGCGACAATGCAGCATCAATTGCCCCCAATGCCGTCCCATTGAGAAAGTTGACGAACATGATTTGAAAGGCCAGCGAGCCTATCGACTCATTAAGCGGACGTTTTGTTGGATCGGCCGCCGATGTGCTGAAAATCGCGTCATCCGGGATGAACACATTTTCAAATACCAGACTGCCCGATGCCGAGCGACGTGCCCCAATGCCATCCCAATCATCAGCATGGACAATGCCCGGCGTCGACGCATCAAGAACAAAAGTCAGACGTTGTTCATAACCATCGGGAGCACGATAACTTTCACCGACGACCAGACGGTCAGCTGTTTGTGCAGCGGTCGCAAAGCTTTTCCTGCCATTGGCAATGTATCCGCCATCGACCCGTTTCAGGTCTGCGGCTGGACCGGCTGGGTTGTTGGCGCCGCCCCAAAGTGTCGGCGACTGCAACGAATCTTTCGCGGCTTTTGAGAATACCGGCCCACGCCCGGCAATCTCGATACGCAGCAGGTGCATGTAATTATAGCCGAGAAGTGCTGCGGCTGATAAGTCAACGCGTGAAATCTCCCTGATCGCAAAAAGCGCATGTTGCCAGCGCGCATCTATCGCTTTCCGGCGGTCGTCTGCTTTACGAAACAGCGCCAGACGCTCATCGATTGTTAATGCTGCCAGCCCGGACTGGCGGAGAAGTGCCGCTTCCTCAACGGGAGCGGAACCTTTACGGTCCCGCTCTGCCACATGTGGCGCAAGCTCAGTTTTCACCTGCTCGACGCGCGCCCGGATGTCCGCTTCGATTGGCGGGTCAAACCATTGCATATGCCGAAAGGAGTGCGCATGTGCATTCATGGTTTCACATCCAAAACGGCTTTACCATGCAAACGCCGGTCAAGAAGCGCCGCAACAGCTTGATCAAATTGGCTCCAGTCACCGCGCCATTTCACTTCCGTCTTAAGCTTGCCCTCAGCCAGCCATCGCAGCAGTGCCGTGAGATAAGCGCCCACCCGATACTCGGAAATCAGAAAGCCATGGATGTGACGGCCAACCGGACCAACCGTGCCGAGATTGCCAAACACCGCGTCTTCACCCGAAGCCCAGCCGAGGCTTTGCACATTGCCGTGGCGGTTAAGAAGCTTGAAGGATTGCACGAGCTGCGGCCCGCCGACATTATCGATGACCAGATCAATACCTTCCTTCACATCATCAAGGCTGGTCACAACAAGGTCCGCACCAAGTTCCTTCAGGCCCGTTGCACTGGCTTCTGATCCCACAGAGGCGATAACGCGCGCACCACCCAGCCGTGCAAGCTGAATTGCAAACCGCCCTACGCCGCCGGAAGCACCGGTGATCAGAACGGTTTTGCCTAAGATTGGCCCACCAAGCTGTAGGGTCGCCAGCGCCGTAACAGCTGCTGTCGGAAGCGTTGCCGCTTCTGCCGGATCGACACCCTCAGGAATGACTGCGATATCCTCCACATGTGCAATGCGCTTCTCAGCCCAGGCGCCAAGTGGGGCGCGTGTGACAACCAACGTTCCGATGGGCGGTGCTTTGGTTTGTGGGCCAACGGCCACAATTATACCGGACGCATCCCATCCAAGAACCGTACCATCGGCCTCAAGACCGCGCGCACCCCGTCTTGTTTCACCAAAATTCAGTGAGGTATGTGTCACATCGATGAGCACCTCCCCATAACCCGGTTCAGGGGTGGTGCGCGTGGCGAAACGCAGACCGCCGGAAGTTGCCTTATCTGTCTCGATAACTCGAATGGTCATGCGGTGATCCTTTCCAGACGTCCTGCAATCGAAGCGCCGCGGGTAACGACGTTATAAACAAAGCTGTTAAGCTCAACACGCTGGCGCAGATCTTCCAGCTCAGCATCAGATGCGGGGGACTGGATTTTCGCTGTATAGCGAAGTTCCAGATCAACGGGCTCGCTTGAGCCTGTTCCGATTTGTCCCGGTTTGCTGACAGCCTCAGCGACAACTTCCAGCGCGTCGATCTCGATATCGAGTAACGACGCCTGAATAAGAAAGCCATGATTGAGGCAACCAGCAACGGCGCCAATTAGCAATTCACCCGGGGCCGGACCAAGATCAAAGCCGCCGCCAGCGGGCGATCCATCGGTGATAATCTGAAAATCACGAATGAAAAGACGACGGATGCCGCTGCGTCCTTCGGCAACAACACGGGCAGAAAGCTGGCCCGTGCCAGATGGCTGACCCTTTCGTGCGTCGTGCAACTTTCTCTTGTGTCGGATGTATTTCGTCAGACCACTGGTCATGGGTATTTCCTGTATTCATATGTTGGAAAAAAGGCTTATTCAGCAGGTTTGATTTCGTATGGCAGCGTCCAGTCATCCCGGCGGATGTCCCATACGACTTTGTCGCTGTAGGCATAGGTTTGCGGCAGATCCCAAAGAAAGACGGCGAGCGCTTCATCAGAAGCCACTTCGGTCGCACGTTTTACCGATGCAAGCTCGGCATCCTTGGTGAGTGCGGCTTTTGCCTGTTTTACCGCTTCGTCAAAGGCTGCAGGAACGGGTCCAATCGTCTGAAAATGCGTGCTGCCGAGATAGGTGAGTGTTTCGGCTGCGATGCTTGCCGTATCGGCGTAACCGAACCACGTCAGGCCAGCGGCTTTGTCGGATGCCGCGCGCTCCGCATGGGACGAGGCAGGTAGAATATTGAGCTGCGCACGGACACCAACCGCTGCCAGTTGCGCCGCGATAATCTGCGCTGCCTGCTCTCCACCGACATAGGTGCCTTTGCCAAACACCATCTCGACATCAAAGCCATCCGGATAGCCTGCTTCCGCAAGCAACGCTTTGGCCTTTTCGGGATCATAAGGCCACGGCTTGAGGTCTGTGTTGTAGCCCTCATGAAAGCTGGTGATGATCTGGCTGTTGGCGGGGCTTACCAATCCCTTGAAGAGCGCCTTGGTGATAGCTTCCTTATCAATGGCGTAATTCAAAGCCTGTCGCACACGCGCGTCATCAAGCGGCTTGATATTGGTGTTGAAACGGATGATCTGTACACGCGTGCTTGGACGCGCACCCACCACCAGATTGCCATTGCTTTCGAGCTGTGCGAGATCCTGTGGTGCGATAACGGCTGCGGCATCAATCTCGCCGGATTTCAGGCCATTGATCTTGGCCGCGGCATCGACCACAACGCGGAACTGCGCCTTGGTAAAGGGTGCGGCCTTACCGAAATAATGTTCATTGGCTTCAAGGCGAACGTCGCCCTCTGGATTATAGCTCAATAGCTTATAAGGGCCGGTGCCAAGAGCCTCAATCGCTGGATTGTGTGACTTGGCCCATTCAGGTTCCAGATAGAAAATGCCTGCCAGTCGCTTGGCAAACTCGATGTCCGGCGCTTTCAGCGTAAAGGCAACCTGATGTGGCGAGAGGACTTCAACCTTATCGACCGCCTTCATTGATGAGACAATCCAGCTAGGCTTTTCGGACGATAGAATGCGCTCAATATTCCACTTAACGACGTGAGCATCAAATGGCACATTGTTGGAAAAAACCACATCGTCGCGCAGATCGAACACCCAACGCGTATCGGATTCCTGTTTCCAGTCCTTTGCGAGAACGCCCACCAGTTTGCCTTCACCATCAAGGCGTGTCAGTGGCGAATAGATCGAGGCAATGATACTCAGATCGCCACGCAGATTACCCCCGACGGCGGGATCAAGGGTCTGCAAGGCATAAGGCAGCGCCACTACCAGTTCATGTGTTTTGCCATAGTCCGCAGGTGCCTGCGCGTGGCTCGCCGATAGCGTCGCAGACATGAGAAGCAGGCTTGCTCCCATCAGTCTCAAGGCGTGGAGTGATCGCTTTACAATCATGTGTCTTTTCCAGTTTTTGTGTTCAGATTCAGGGATTGGGAGCGACGAGTGGCTTTCTGCCGGGGATGGCCGCAAGCAACTGTCGGGTATAAGGGTGCGCCGGAGCCTCAAATATCCGGCGGGTTTCGCCGCGTTCGACGATTTCACCGCCACGCATCACCACGACTTCGCGACAAAGCCGTGCAATGACCGATAGATCGTGCGAAATGAGCAGTTGCGCGGTGCCATGCCGACGCTGCATGTCTTCCATCAAGGCAAGCACGCGCTCCCGCGATGTAGAGTCGAGCGCCGCGACAGGCTCATCGGCGATTAGAAGTTTGGGGCTTGGCGCAATCGCCCGCGCGAAACCCACACGCTGCCGCTGCCCTCCCGATAAACGCCCCGGAAGACGATGCCACAAAGCCGGATGGATGCCGACTTCTTCCAACAAGCCTTGCGCAACTCTCACGGCCTCAGCTTTGCGAAGCCCTTTGGCGAGTAAGGGTTCTGCCACTGTTTCCACTATGCTTATGCGTGGATCGAGAGATGAATATGGGTCCTGAAACACATATTGTACGTGACCTGAGCGTGTCCGCGGACGCAGCGCATTCCCATCTATCAGGATATGGCCCTCATCTGCACGCTCCAGCCCGGCAATAATACGTGCCAGTGTGCTTTTACCCGAACCACTTTCGCCAACAATACCGAGCGTCGTGCCAGCCCTCACTGAAATATCAATGCCACCAAGCGCACGCGGACCGTTGCGGAATGTCTTTTGAAGGTCTTTCACTTCAACGAGTGGAGGCTCTGAAACAGCCTCATGATGTGTGCCACTCGCGGCCGCAAAAGTCAGTTCACTCGCCTTAAGAAGTGATCGTGCAGCGTGGCTCGTGGGATTTTTAAAAAGTACATGCGTAGCGCCACTATCAACAATCACCCCGCCATCCATGACGACAACGCTATCCGCTCGGTCCCGGATCACGCCCATGTCGTGGGTAATCAGCAGAACACCGAACCCATGACGCTTTTGCAGCCGGGCAATAAGATCAAGAATTTGCGCCTGAACTGTCACATCGAGTGCAGTCGTTGGCTCATCCGCGATAAGCAGCTTGGGCTGTCGCGCCAAAGCCATGGCAATAACTACACGCTGCGCCAGCCCGCCCGAAAGTTCATGTGGCCATGCGGTCAGCTTCTTCACCGGCTCGCTGATGCCGACCTCTTCCAACAGTTGCAGGCAGATATTTGCAGCCTTGGCCTTATCGCGGCGCATGGCAGGCGACAGGGCTTCAAAGAGCTGCGCACCGACACTCAACCGCGGATTAAGCGCTGTTGTCGGGTTTTGGAAAACCACACCAATCTGTGAGGTTCTAAAATCACGGCCACCACCAGATATGCCAAGCGCGAGTGGTGCTCCATCGAGATAAGCCTGACCATGAGCTTGCAAACTCTGGGGCAGAAGACCCGCAACAGCCATTGCAGTGAGTGTTTTACCGGAGCCGGATTCACCAACAATCCCAAGCGTTTCGCCTTGTTTCAGCATGAATGATACCGGACCGGCGAGTACAGTTTCTTTTGACCTGACAACCAGGCCTTCAACCGACAGAAGCGTATTTATAAATGTCATGCCGGCTCTCCTGTTTCGCGCGCGGAAAGCCTGCTTGAAAGGGCATCGCCCAAAAGCTGCACACCAAAGAGAAGGCTGAGGAGAGCGAAAGCAGGCATAAGCGACAGCCACCAGGCGGCCCCAAGCTGCGATTTTCCCTGAGCGATCATCAGACCCCAATCGGCAGTTGGCGGCTGAATACCCAAACCAATGAAGCTGAGACCGGCTTCTGTCATGATGATGAAGGCAGCGCTTATTGTTGAGGTTGCAATCAGCAGCGGCAACAGTCCCGGAACGATATGGCGCAGAACGGACTTCCACAGCGGAACACCTGCAAGCCATGCGGCTTCCATATAGCCCTGATTGCGCGCGTTCAGCGTATAGGAACGCGCGACACGAAAATGCAGAGGCCAGCTTTCAAGCGCCAGAATAAGGATCAGGTTCTCCAGCCTTGAACCAAACAATGCCAGTGCAAGAAGCGCCAAAACCAGACCGGGAATTGTCAGTTGAATTTCAGCGATCCGAGCAATGATCTGATCAATCAGACGATTGCTCAAACCTGCAACGATACCCAGCAGGCTTCCGATCAAAGCGGAAAGAAGCGTTGCAATGCTCGCAACCAGCAGCACAGGCCGTGCGCCGTAAAATATCCGGCTTAAAATGTCTCGACCAAGATCGTCGGTGCCGAGCCAATGCCCGCTATTCCATGACGGCTCTTGCAGAAACGCCATCAGATCACTGGAGTTGGGCTCATAAGGTGCAAGGAACGATGCGAAAATGGCGGCCACCACCCAGAGGAGGATGATCAACAGACCGATCTTGCCTCTCAACGCCAGCCTTGGTGTTGGAATTTCGCGCGAGAAGGCCACAATTTCAGAATTTGAAATCTCGCTCATTTTGTCACCGCAGTTCGTGGATCAACAACAGCGATGAAAAGATCGGCCAGCAGATTGCAGACACTGACGGTCAGCGCGATCAGCACAATTGTCGCCAAAATAACCGGGTAATCTTTCATACCAACGGCGCTAACCAGAACGGTGCCGACACCCGGCCAGCCAAAGACCGTTTCTGTGAGAACAGCTCCGCCCAACAGGGTTCCCGTTTGCGTCCCCAAAAGTGCGATCACGGGAACCAGTGCATTGATTGCGACGTGCTTGAAACGCACACGACCCAGCGAAATCTGTTTCGATAAAGCAGTACGCACATGGTCGGCGCCCTGCTGTTGTTTAAGACTGGTGCGAAACAGCCGCGCTACGGGCGGAGCGATCAGCAGAGACAAAGTCAACGCGGGTAGAACGAGATGACGCAGGCTTCCACTGCCTCCCGTTGGCAGCCATCCAAGCGTCAACGAGAAGAACAGAACCGCAAGAATGCCGGTCACAAAAACAGGCGTCGACTGCACGACAGTCAAAAGTGCCAGCGGGCCTTCACGAAGAAACCGGTTTGATGACGTGGCCGACAGATAACCAGCAGCCAGCCCTAATGCAGAACCGATCAGAAGTGCTGTCAAAACCAGAACAAACGTCAGTGGTATGGCGGGCGCCAGAACATCAATCGCAGGTATGTCAAAACGCAGGGATTTTGGAAAATCACCACGTAGGCTGTTAAACAGGAACTGCGCATATTGCTCGATCAAAGGGCGGTCAAAACCATAGCTCGCGTTCAGTGCAGCGATTTCTTCTTTCGTCGCTTGTCCGCCAGCGAGCAGAGTGGCCGGGCTGCCGGTTGCGAAAATCAGGAAGAAAACCAGAGAAACCGAACCGAGAACCGAAACCGCCGTCGCACCAAGCCTTTGCAGGATAAACGATGGGCGAATATCGCGTCTGCGACGTGGCAGCTTGCGCAGGACGTTCCGCTGAGCCTGCCCGCTATCAAGGCCCTCGTCGGCTTGCAGCCAAAACTCCTGTTCGCGCGATGTGATGGTCATAACGAGCTTTCGATGTTTAAATCCTATAAAATTTATAGACTAATAAGCGTCAGGCTTTAAGACCCTGACGTTTTGCAGATTTCAGGCAAAAGAAAACAAATTACTAAACAAGCAGAACAATTGAGACGCGCATACGTCAGTGGCCATGGAGCTGACGAAAGCCTGATTTCTTCAATCACAAAAAACAGTAAGCGACGACTGCCTCAGATCACGCTTGCGAAATTGCTCCGCACATGCAGATGCGAGCCGGAAGTGGCATGCACCAAGCCATCTTTATAAGCTTGTAAATCGAAGGATCGGAGAACGGATAAGTCTGCCGCCTAGTCGCGTGCAGACGCTTACCTTTTACAGATAAGTCGAATAAAAACTGACTATCACATCGCTAAAAATGGATCTCAGGTACCAAGCCTCTTCCAGAAGGCTCAGATATTCTGTCTCCAATGGTCAGCTAGACGAAGCACAAGTGCTTGTATTGATTTTATAAAGTGTTGCGATCTCGGCAGCGACAAGCTCTTGAAGCTTCCACAGATTGCGATCACGGATACCTTTTTCTTCCAGATGCTTAACCGTCAGATAAAGATATTCAGCACAAGAGCCGATATGACCGCATGCCCTTGCCAAAGTGTGCGCTACCACCTCAAGCGGCAGCCCATCGAGAACCCGCTCTCCACGCGGACCCGCCCAAAATGTCAGGGCGCGAACCGGGCCTTCCGGCGTATCAACAGATACCCAGCGAATACTGGAGGCATCACTTATTGAGCTGATTTCCCGGCGGATCATGCGTTGAATCTGGGCAAGCCTCTCTTCGTCAGACAACCGAAAGGCGATGCCGTTGCAGCTTCCGCCGCGTCGCAACGCGAGCATTAAACCGGGCTGACTTTGCGTGCCGCGCCAGCGCGTCAGGCGCAGGCAGAACGACCTGTGCCAGCCTTGCAGCCGGCCATAACGCCAATCGACGGCATCGAAATCTGGTTTCCATATGAGCGACCCATAGGCAAAAACCCATAGTGGTGCGTCACCGCTTTCACGATGGAGCTTTTTAGAAAGTGCCTCTACATCCTGATCAGTCATAGGAATCCGGTTAGGCTCCGGCCCCCGGTCCACTTCCGCTCGAATGCTCAAAGAGACCATCGCCTCAGTCAGCGTCATTCTGGATGCAACGTCACTCACTGCGCTTCCCTGCTCAAGTCCTTAAAGATGCTTTTGCATCGTCAAGCTGACGGATTTTGGAAAACAAAACTTCGCGATCCGACAGGTGACGGTCAAACAGCGCAATGAAGACCGTATTATCGGCAATATGCGGCAGCGGAGCCGATTGAGCACGGCGCAAACTTTCATTCGCAGCCCGTTTTGCCGTCTCTACTGCGGCCAACAAGGAAGCAATTTTCCCTCGCTCTTGCACGCATTCACCAAAACCCTTTGATAAAGAATGCTGATAATCTGACTGAATTTGCATCGTAATCACATCTCCTATCAATAGCGTTTTCGATTTAACGGCTCGAAGTATATATTAGTCCCTTTCACCTCTCCAGAACGAGGTACTCAAAGCTATTTGTGCATAAAAGCCTGAAATTTCAGCTCTTCGATAAACACTTTTCGTAGAAAAATTGGCCTTAAGCTCAAGGCCCGTTCACTTAATGGAAATGATACCTCAAACGGCCAGAATGCAAGGAAAGAAGCGAAGAATGGGGTTGTTCCCCTGTCTGAGCGTCTTGGCGCAGCAGATCGCCTGCTCATGTTGGTGTCCTAAGGATGTGACCCAGCTTTCGATCTGTCAACAAGAAGGGCGGCCTAAGCCGCCATTCTGTCTTTTGCCGAAATTTAAGTCCAGATCGAATTAAAATGAGCGCTGGAAGCGAACAACACCCTGCCAGGCGTCCTGACCCTTGAGGATTGATTTGCTATCCTCCCATTTGGTGTAGGAGACTTGAGGCGTAATTGTGAGTCCCGGCACCAGCTGATAAGCGACATTGGCGCTTGCTGCAAAGGTATCTGCGGCT
Source organism: Ochrobactrum sp. Marseille-Q0166 (assembly GCF_014397025.1). Lineage (NCBI taxonomy): Bacteria > Pseudomonadati > Pseudomonadota > Alphaproteobacteria > Hyphomicrobiales > Brucellaceae > Ochrobactrum > Ochrobactrum sp. Marseille-Q0166. Next base: position 324,120 of record NZ_JACJUO010000003.1, read on the forward strand.
TCATAGGCCAGCTGTACGTTGAAGGTTGCCTTCTTGGTAGCCTTGAACTTGGCACCACCCCAGACGGCCCAATCACCGCCCCAAGTACCAAAGAAACTATCAATCACACGCACGCCGCGATATGTAGTGCTACCCCCATCATGAACAATGACACCATTGGCGTTATAGTGAACATAGTGATCCTTGTTCGACTTATATGCGCCCTGTAACCACAATGAAAACTGTTCGTTCACATTGACATCGAGGCGAACCTTCCCAGCCCATTTCTCGTTCACAGCATCATAAGCAGCAACACCGGCAATCGAACCCCAGCTTTGCGCATATTTGAGACCGCCAACCACGTGTGGCGTGTAATCATCAATCACACCATGCCAGTCGACGTCGATGTTATTGCCCTGCTCGAGCGAGAGAATTGCTGAAAAGCCGTTGCCACCCTTGAAAGTATAACTGATCTGATTTGTGCGATAACCGCCAGCACTAATCACATCGTCATTCAGGACGTCACCGAAATAGCCGGTGAACGTGTAGAATGCGGAGTCATCCAGACCGATGCGCAAACCACCAAGCTGGATATAGGCGCGATTGAGTGTGGTGCCTGCATCCGCGCCATTGCCAAAATTGAATCGCGATTCAGTAAAGGTCGAAAGCGTACCCAATTCCGTTTCAGAAGCCGTTGATGTGCGCAGCGTAAAGCGCGCATTGTTACTCCAGGTCTCGTAAGATTTACCGCGTGGACTTAGATTATAGGCGCTTCCATCTGGTGCCCGACTGACGCCCGCACCGCGATAATAAACGTTATCGCCAGCCCTGAGATCATAGCGAACATAACCATGAATACGCAGGCAGGTTTCCGTTCCCGGAATGTAGAAATAACCCGCTCCGTAAGCATCACAGACACGCACATACTCTACAGTTTCAGGTTCCGGCGCTACAATTGCATCAGCTGCATTTGCGTGTGTCACCCCAAGAACAGCAAATGCCGAACCGATTACAGTGTTTTTTAGAATCATATTTATCCCCAACAATAATAAACAAAATCCTTTTATTTCAGCGGGGCAATCCGATTAAGGCAATTATGTCTAATTATTGTAAAATAAATAATAAATAATATTTCAAATTAAATATTTTTATTTGACATCATTTATATATTGAACAATATTTATATTCTATTTAAACTGATATTTACATTAATATAAATTATGCAATAAATAATAATTAATATTATTTTCTATTTCACAAAATAACACTTGAACCACCTGCTAGAGCCATTTCAATCTGCCTATATCAGATCGGTTCTCTAATTATCTGCTTTAAGGCGCATCTTTGTCTGATCGAAGCGGGGTCAGAAATCAGTCCAGTGGACCAATTTCCCCCTAGGCATTTCACACTTTTTGGGATGTGCTCTCGTTCGGTATGATCGGTTCCTGAAACAGCGACAAATAGCGTTCGCCACTATCAGGCAGAACGGCAACGACGGTTTTTCCTGCGTTCTCTGCGCGCTTTGCAATTTGAAGAGCCGCAGCAATTGCTGCCCCGGAAGATGTTCCGACCAGAAAGCCCTCTTCCCGCGCAACAGATAATGCTGTACGCCGAGCCTGTTCAGTCGTCACCGCGACAATTTCATCGACAACGGCCTTATCGTAATTCTCGGGCAGAATAGCCTCATCAATATCAGTGACTTTATGAACGCCTTCAATGGTTTCGGCTTTCGGATTATCGGTGGAAGGCACTGAGTCAGCCGTCGGCTCCACGAGAATGATGCGAAGCGATGGTTTCTTTTCCTTCAAATATTTTCCCGCGCCCGAAATGGTCCCTCCAGTACCCACAGTGCTGACCAGAATATCCACCTCGCCATCCGTGTCGTGCCAGATTTCCGGGCCAGTGGTTTCAAAATGGATTGCCGGATTGGCTGGATTGGAGCGCTGGCCCGTATAATAAGCCTCGGGGTTTTCGCTGCGAATGCGGTCGAGCACCTTTTGCAGCGCTCCCGGCTCCAGCAACTCGTCATTATCAATCAGCACGATTTCAGAGCCGAACTGACGCAGAATATTGATTTTGTCCTCGCTAATCGTATCGCGCAGATAAAACTTCGTCCGATAACCTTTTGCAGCAGCCACAGCTGCTATTCCAATGCCGGTATTTCCACTCGTCAAATCCACCAGAAGATCCCCTGGCTTTATCTTGCCGGCACGCTCGGCATCCCGAATAATCCCCCATGCAGTACGGTCTTTGATACTGCCAGCGGGATTGAGATATTCGATCTTTGCGAGAAGCCGTACAGAAACGCCATTGCTCTTCGCAAGGCGCGAGAAAGCAACAAGAGGCGTATTGCCGATAAGCTCCGAGAAGCCATTGCGTATTTTACCCATGATCCTCTCCCTCTTGCCACAAGGCGTCAACTTTCAGCGTCTAATTTTCACCAGCTGCTGATTTTTATTAAGAAAACTGTTCACTAAGTTCGCTCAGCGCATAGATTTGCAATCTATTGCAGGACAACACTTTGCATTTATATTCGCGTGTCGATGCCATCCGGATTGTCATGAATGATGTCCTCTATTCGATAGGCTGACCGGATTCGCACGTGCCTGCCCCATAGCTGTCTCAAGGATCGACGGCTCCGGTTTTTCATGCCCTGACCACCGAAACCGTATCCACCCATTCTGATCCACGAGAAAGCTTGCCCCAATGGCAGTCGGCGCCAGAAGTTGCATGGCTACAATCGCCGTCTGGTCGGAAACATCGCATTGGGTCAGGATGCCATTGCCATCAAAAACAAAGACTTCAAGATATTCGCCCTGAAGGTGAAGCAGCCAGAAACTGTCGGATTGCCGACCGACCTCATGTCGTTTTCCCCCGCAATACACCGTAATCCGCGGGCTGAGTGCCGGGTAAACCGCACTATCGGGCGCGGGCAGGCTGATTGTCCGCGCGGAAGCAATCGTGCGGATATAATCCACAAGCGACCACGCCGTTTTCGCATCAAGCACCATATGAAAGCCCGGCATGGATGATCGACCATCTTTCAACGCCTTGCCATGCATGATCGTCCAGAACATTTCACCGTCACTGCGATCCGCAAACAGGGGTGCTGTCAGATCGGGCGGCCATACCGGATTGCCCGTTGCTTGTTCACCACGACCACGCCCGTCCATGCCATGGCAGGACGCACAATTGCCTTCAAAAGCCGCAGCACCGCGCGAAATTGCGATAGAAGTATAGGATGTGGGCGAGCGCAGAAAACTTGCTTCATTCGCTTCCTGAACAAACAATCCAATGCGTGGCGACTGAAACGATGCGATGCTGAAAACTGCAACGACAACAATAGTTTGCCAGCGCCATTTGGGCAGGAAAAGACAGAGGACACCAATCAGAAAAGCCAGCAAAAGTGGCTTGAAACTGCGCCATGCGGCATCGATGAGAAACGCATCACTCAGCATATTGTCTCGCAGGCGATAATCGAAAGGCCAAATAATATCCCCATGCACGCCGGGTGGTTGTGTCGCGAGAAGAGATGCCGCCAAAAGCACCGCCACGCCGATCATGCCCTCAAGGATCAGCGCATAGCGAAGCCCCTGCCCGCTTGCTCCGTCGCGGCTCAACCAGAAACGATTGAGTGCTGCAAGTGTCAGCATCGCCGCGAAAAGCACGATCTTTATGAGCATAATCCCGCCATAAGTCGTACCAACCAGCCCCGGAAAACCACCTGTCAGAAGCCATCCCGCAATTGTGGCTCCAACAACAAGAACTGTAACGAAAACAATACCATATACTGAAAATCGCCGGGTGACTTGAAGACCTTCATCACTCGAAACACGCAAGAGAAAATACAGCGGAGGCAGCGAACCAAACCAGAGTGCCCCGGCAATCAAATGCGCTGAAACGGCCAGTGGCAGCCAGATAGTATCAGCTGCAGCGGCGTGCCCCATACGTATTTGAAGGCCAAGCGCCAGAACTGCTATTAAAAACAACAAAACCCGGATTGCTTGAGAGTTTACTGCATAAGGCAGAAGCAAAGCAGCCAGCACAATTGCCAACGCCCGCAGACAAGATGCAATGCCGAAGGCTGTTCCCAAAAGACCGCTTGAGAAAACCGCCAATGCATCGGAAAAGTTGTTAGCACCAGACAGCGATGAAAACTGAAGTGGCACCCACAAGACCAGACCAAAAGCGCTGATTGCCACAGAATAGGCACAAATCTGCCACCAGAATCTTAATCTTGCCGTCAGTTTGCCGTCGCTTTTCGCGGTTTGAACGACGAAAATGCGGAAAAACAGAGCACCTGCGAACAGTGCGAGACCAGCAACATTGAGGCCTCGCACAAGCGCAATGACAATATCAATTCCGGTCATTACGCCCGGCAACCTTACTTGGCGATCTTGAACTTGAACGCACCTTCGGTGCGATGCGTATCGACCGAAGCAGCGCCCCACTCGACCGTATAAGTCCCCGGCTTCAAGACTGGCGGTGTGACCCAAAGTGTCTTGGTGTTGCCATCGATATGTTCAGGTTTACTGGTCTCGATAGTTGCCCCGCTCTCATTCTTGAGGACGAGTTTGCTAAGACCGAGTTCTAGCGGTTCAGTATATTCAATAGAAACAACCGGAGGGGTTTTATTGAGCACGGCATCTTCGGCTGGCTCGGATTGTACGAGATGCGCATGCGCATAAAGTTGCGTCATCGACCCAAGCAAAAGGCCGACTGTAAGAACTGTTTTTCTGAACATTTTTCTTTCCTGATTTTACCAGTCTGCATCCAGCCCGAGATGTGCAAGCGCCTGTCTGCGCAGTTCCGCCAGTCGCGGATCGCCGCGATGGCGCGGATAGCTGAGGTCCACTTTCAGTTCCGCTTCAATACTTGCCGGGCGATTGCCAAAGATGATGACCCGCTGCGCAAGGAAAAACGCTTCCTCGACATCATGCGTGACGAGCAATGTGGTAAAGGCGTTGCGCTGCCACAGATCCAGAAGCTCCACCTGCATGGCAAGCCGCGTCAGGGAGTCGAGTTTCCCCAATGGCTCGTCCAGAATGAGCAATTTCGGATCATTGACAAGCGCACGCGCCAAAGCGGCACGCTGCGCCATTCCGCCTGAAAGCTGGCGCGGATAGGCGTTGGCGAAAGCCGACAATCCCACCAGCTCGATCGCTTCATCAATGCGGTGTCCCTGTGTTTTCAATACGCCGCGCGCCTGAAGTCCCAAAGCCACATTGTCCCGCACCGTTCGCCACGGATAAAGTGTAGGGTCTTGAAAGACCACCACACGCGACGGATCGGGCCCAAGGATTTCTTCGCCATCAGCCAGAATGCGCCCTTCGCTTGGTGGCTCCAGCCCGGCAGCGAGCCGCAACAGCGTACTCTTGCCGCAGCCCGATGGACCCAGAATGGCGACAAACTCACCGGGTTTCACATCAAGATCAATGTGGTTGAGAACCGGCAATGACTTGCCTTCAAGACCGAAGCGATGACTTACATTCTCAACCTGAATATGGAAGCCACGGCTTTCATCAGCAGAAGCGGCAGGCTTCTGCTTGAGCGCAGCATTCACCATTTCACATCCCCCTTCTGCCAGGTCAGAACGCGATCACGCACGGTAAAGAGCAGCGTAATCAGTCCGGAAAATACAATCGCCATGATGATCAGCGCGCCATAGAGATTGTTATAGGCAGCCCAGCCTTGCGCCCATTGCAGATACCAGCCGAGGCCGGACTTGACGCCCATCATTTCAGCGGCGACCAGCACAGAGAAGGATGCTCCCAACCCCATGAAAAGACCGACAAAAACATGCGGCAATGCTGCGGGAATTGCGACGCGCAGGATCAGGAACAGCTGACTGGCACCCAAAGTGCGGGCAACATCGTAATAGGCTTTATCGACACTCGCCACGCCGGACCATGTCAGAACCGTCAGCGGGAACCATGTCGCCAGCGCAATCAGAAAAACTGCCGCTGAAAAGCCTGACGGAAAGAAATAAAACGCCATCGGCAACAATGCTGTCGATGGAATTGGCCCCAGAAACCGCAACACCGGATGAACCCAATAGCCTATTGCCTGCACCCAGCCGATGGAAACACCGGTCAGAAAACCAGCAATTGCGCCAAGCACAAACCCCGAGGCCAGCAGCTTGAACGAGTTATACAGGCTGTCGAGCAGGCGCGGCCAGTCGTCCAGATAGACTTCCACCAAAGATGATGGTGGCTGGAAAAATGGCACAGGCAATACTGCAAACTTTGCGGTCAGCAATTCCCAAATACCAAAGAATATCGCAAGAACCGTCAGCCATGGCGACCAGTAAACCAGCCTTTTGCCAAATGCCGGATAGACCGCAACCAATGCGCCACCGATTGCCAGAAGGATCGTCCAGCCGATGAACAGGCCATTGGTTTCACGAACATAAAGCGGCTCGGCAAAGCCAACCACCACATTGGGCAGGAAGACGGAAATCGCACTGACGATAGCCCAGGCGATGACCGCCACAAACGGCCATAGTGAGCGGCGAAGGGCGGAAGGCGAGGCCTCCCGCGCTTCGTCGTTTGACGTGATATAGACTGTGTCAGGTGATGACATTGGCGACGATCTTTTTGGCAAATGCATCCGTGTTGGTGTTTGGCCGGATAACATTGATGATCTTGAGTTCGTCCACGAACAGAGCGACGTCCTTGCGCAAGGCATCCCCCGTCGAATGGTGGTCATGCGTGTGACTGCGCAGGATACGCGCCACGTCCGTGGCAGAGACATTGCCCGGAACAAAAGGTGCGAAGATTTCAGCGCTTTCGTCAGGATGCGCTGCAGTCCACGCCTGCGCTTCTACGATGGCGCGCGAGAGCGCACCGGCAACTTCCGGCTCATCACGAACCAGACTGCTGCGCAGACCCAGCACACAACAGGCGGAATTGACGTATTGTCCATCCAGATTGGTCGCCACTTCCTTAAGGCCGTCACGCTCGCGCTGGAGGAAGGCGTGCGGATCATCGCCAGCCACAGCCTGCACTTCACCTTTCTTCAAGGCTTCAGCAAAGAGATCGGCCGGATATTGCAGCCACTCGATCTCGGTATCCGGATTGATACCCTGTTTGGCTGCCTGAATGGCGAAGAAGTTGCGGATCGGGCTTGCCTGATCACTGACAGCAACTTTCTTGCCTTTCAGATCAGCGATGGAATTGATGCCAGAATCCGGGGCGGCCAGAAGGCGCATACACCCGCCATGTGTACCAACCGTCAGCGATACGTCAAACCCCTGCTCCAATGGCTTGAGCCACCGCAGTGCCATGCCTATGCCGCCATCAGCCTTTCCAGTGGCAATTGCCTGAAGCAACTGGTCGGTTGGACCGGAGAAATTGACCGGCTCGACAGTCAGGCCATATTTCTCAAACAATCCCTGCTTGAGTGCGACCGAAATGGGCGATTGACACACAGCCGTCTGCCCCCAAGCCAGCTTGATCACTCTGGGAGAAGATGAACTGCTCTGCGCAAATGCCTTGCGCACCAAGCCGCCGGAACCGCCCACGGCCGCCGCACCAAGACCAACCGCAGATGCCCCCAGAAAAGCACGCCGCGATAGATAAGATTTCTTATTTTCGGAAGTCATGCAATCACCCTGCTCCTAAAGAAAGATGATTAAGCTTATTTATAGCGGATCAATATGTTTAGAAATTGAAGTTCAATCTCAGTAATAATAATGAAATTTATTTCTACATATCCTATTTAGTTTTTTTCTATAAAATATACGGATATTGGAATTCTTATTCAAAATAATCTGATTATGGTAATTATTTTTAATAAATTTATATTATGAAGCAAGGTAGCTACGTCTTTTTAAATATTAACAAAAGACTATCTCTTTGCTTATTCCGAAATAGGCTTAGCCTGTTAGCGGGCCTGCAAGCATTTTTGCGGGGTGCCCCATAGACCGCCGTAACCGATAGTCATCGGCATTCATCTCGTATCTGCACTCGAAGGCGGTGGGGTTTTCATATCTTTAGCCTGATCCCAACAGGACAAAGAATAACTGATACACTTTTGACAATTTGTCAGGTGGAATCTGGTTCAGACGTCGAATAAATCGACGTGATGAGGGTCTTAATTACGTATTTATCGGTGTCAATATCCTCTCCGGACCATTCGACAAACTCGAACAAACCGACGACGCATTGCCAAGTTATTTGAGTTTGGGGTCTTCCGTATCGATGCGGCATGAAGTGACCGAGCTCATTTCCCCAATTGAAAGGGTTTGGATTTCCGCGTGAAGTTGTCACCTACGTGATCTCGAGCTATCACCAGTGTGCGCTGAGCACGGCCGATGCAGAAAATCTGCTTGCCGCCCAAGCCACAACACGGCAAAGCAAAATCGAGATAATCCACTGACCTATTCTCAAACATAACGAGGTCGTGGCTCGCGTCAAACCATCTCGACAGCGCTTATCGATAGAGACGATTATGGCACGATAGGAACATGCGGCGCAGATTCGCCCGGCCTCCGCCACTGGATCGGGCGTTTACCAAGCGGGATTTCGTTATTTAAAAGAATAGTATCATGAAGGGGCACGCGGCTTATCCGTCATGAATGCATTGCAAGCAGGCAAAGTCCGGTGGCAAAATAGAAGTATTTTTCTTGTTTTATGTTTGAGTAGCAAATTGTTTCATCGTCTTTGATCTTAATCAAACTCCAACGGCACTGAATCGCATAATTCTTTGATATGTTAACCGGGAACTGAGTAATGATGAAGATACCGCCAGTTGTCGCTGCTTCTGTGCGGCTTGTTCCGCCATTTCTGTTGACCTCACTTGTTTCACGCGTCTTTCTGCAGGTTATCTGCGCGCATCCGGGCTTGTTCGAGCGCATGGGCGACTATGTCGATAAACGATTTGGTTTCAGCCCGTTGGATCTGCCATTCATGTTCGTCGTCGAGCCTGCACGCTCTGCCATAACTGTTATGCGCAAAGATGCAGCTGTTGAGACGGACGCCGCGATTGATGGCCCACTCATAATGTTGCTGGCATTGCTTGAAGGAAAACTAGATGGTGATGCGCTGTTCTTCTCGCGCGACATCACTGTGACTGGCGACATGGAGGCTATGCTTGCACTGCGCAATGCGCTTGACGATTGTAACGTTGATCTTCCCGCCGATCTAAGCAAAGCCGCAGGCCCATTTGCTCCGATCATTAAGAACATTGGAGTCTATGTTCGGGACAAGATGCTGAATACCAAAGGGTCGGATCATGGAGAAGGTACATGGAACTGATCTGCCCGGCGGGCACACCCGCCGCGTTACGCGAAGCTGTTCATGCAGGTGCAGATGCAGTTTACTGTGGCTTTCGTGACGAAACCAATGCACGTAATTTTCCAGGGCTTAACTTCAGCCGTAACGAATTGCGCGATGCAATCAGTTTCGCGCATTCCAACCGCACACAGGTCTTTGTTGCTATCAACACGTTCATGCGCGCAGGCGACGAACATATCTGGTATTCCGCTGTCGATGACGCGACCACCCTTGGCGCAGATGCCGTTATTCTGGCCGACTTCGGGCTGATGGCTTACACGGCAGAAAAGCATCCAGAACAGCGTTTGCATGTTTCCGTGCAGGCTTCAGCATCCAATGCCGAAGCGGTGCATTTTCTGGGCGATGCTTTCAAAGCCAAACGTGTGGTGCTGCCGCGCGTTCTGACTATTCCAGACATTGCAAAACTTGGCAAAACAATCGCCTGCGAGATGGAAGTCTTTGTCTTCGGAGGCCTTTGCGTAATGGCAGAGGGACGCTGCTCGCTCTCCTCTTATGCTACAGGAAAATCCCCCAATTTGAACGGCATCTGCTCCCCGCCAAGCCATGTTCGTTATCGTAAAGATGGTTCCGAACTTGTATCTGAACTAGGTGATTACACGATCAACCGGTTCTCCAAAGGAGAAGCTGTAGGTTATCCAACGTTGTGCAAAGGCCGCTTTAATATTGGCGATGAAGCAGGCTACGCCTTTGAAGATCCGGTTTCGCTCGATGTGCTGAAGCATCTGGATGAGTTGCGCGCCGCAGGAGTTTCAGCTCTCAAAATTGAAGGTCGTCAGCGTGGTAAGGCTTATGTTGCTGAAGTTGTTTCGACAGTGCGTCAAACACTATCGGCGGAGTCAGATCAACGCGCGGCCCTTTTGTCACGCTTGCGTAAATTGAGTGAAGGTCACCAGACCACGTCAGGTGCTTATGAAAAACACTGGAGATAATCATGTCAGATCAATTTCCCAGTTTTAGTCCCACCCTCAGTCTAGGGCCTGTTCTGTTCTTGTGGGACGGTCCAAAATGGCGGGATTTCTATTTCCGCATCGCCGATGAATCTCCAGTTAAGCATGTCACCGTTGGCGAAATTATCTGTTCCAAACGCTTCCATTTCATTGACCCCTTTATGGAAGAAGTGGTCGAGCGGCTGCAAAATGCTGGCAAGATTGTGAGCTTTGGTTCCCTTGCATTGGTCATGCTGGAACGCGAAGTAAAACATGTACGTCAAACGGCGAAGGATTCGCCTTTTCCGGTCGAGGCCAACGATCTATCAGCGCTGGGATTGCTTGAAGGTCAGCCACATATCGTCGGCCCATTGGTAAATGTGTACAATTCCGCAACGGCCAGGGTTCTGGCAGCGCGTGGCGCAACATCCATTTGCCTTCCTCCCGAGCTGCCGCTCCAATCCATTCGTGAAATCATCAAAGGCGCCCCGGAAACCGCCTTTGAGGTGTTCGCTTTTGGACGTATTCCGTTGGCGATCTCGGCACGCTGCGCCCATGCTCGCTCCAAAGGCACTGTAAAGGATCATTGCCAGTTTGTTTGTCGTGAAGAGCCGGACGGTCTGCCGGTCAAAACTCTCGATAGTCAGCCGTTTTTGGTACTCAATGGCGTACAGACACTCTCTCACACCTGCCAGTCACTTATTGAGGATATTCCCGATTTAGTGCGCGCAGGTGTTCGGCGTTTTCGGCTGTCGCCACAGGACTGTGACATGGTTGCGGTCACGCGCGTTCATGAAGATGTTCTGCACGGACTTATTGAGCCTGCGGAAGCACTGGTCAGTTTGCAGCAAATCTATCCGGCTGCGCAGCTCTCCAACGGGTTTTTGCATGGTGGCGTCGGTGCTGCATATATTAGTCGACATAAATCTGCATCAATCATGCACAGCTAATATAATTGCTTAAGCCTCACCTTCCGCGAGCTTTCTGACGCCCTGCGCATCAATGATCGTCAACTTCTGACGTCCACCGAGTACAAAGCCTTTTGCTTCCCACCCACTCAGTATCCGCGACACGGTATGCAGCGTGGTGCCCGTCATTTCCGCAATATCTTGCCTTGTGATCGGAAAATCGATGCGGATGCCGTTATCTTCCTTCTTGCCAGCCTTCTGCGCCAGACGCAGTACGACATGGGCAACGCGGCGCTCGACATCCTGTGTTGACATTTCCCGAATGCGCGTATGCGCTTCCTCGAGACGCGTACCAATTGTTTGAATGGCATTCATCGCAAGGCCCGGATTTTTTTCAACAAAATAGTCCCAAAGTTCGTTGGGCCAACCAAGCACGATGCTTGCAGTCACCGCCACGGCCGTTCCGGGATAGTCGTTGCGCTGAAGAGCTTTTGCGAAGCCGAAAAGATCGCCCGGATGGACCATGCGAACAATGATTTGCTGCCCGTCGGCTGTGACCTGACTAACCTTCAGCCGACCATGGAGCAGCAGATAAAACGTTACGGCTTCATCGCCCTGTTCAAAAATGGACTCACCCTGCAGAACATGTCGCGAGCTGGCATAGGAGACGAGCTTATCTAGCTCATTGTCACCCAATTTGGCGAATAACGACAGCTTCCTGACAAGACCGCGATCAAACGTGGCCATTACAATTACCCCTACTCTAGATGCGCGTTCCAACTTAACATAGTTAAGCAGGATTGGCATGTATGACGGGGTATAAAGTTGGGCATTCTAATCAGATATCATTACATCGACAGATACTTTATCCGCCTGAGTACCGGAGCATACCAGCGTCCATCGCGGACAAGGCGAAATCCAAGATTATCAGGCGGCAAACCAACACTGCATCCACCGGATTTCGGGTTACGGATGAAAGAACTCAGGGCTGCACGATGCTTGCCATTGACTACATAGACACCGCAAACCATGTTCTCGCTTGAGACATTGCCATAGGCATCAAGGTTAACACGGCGATGGCAGGTCGTGGTCCATTCCCAGACATTGCCGCTAATATCCGCTATGCCAAGCTCGTTTTCACCAAAGCTGCCCAACGGCCGGACCGCAGGATCACGATCCCGCTTGCGGATGCTCTGCTTTTCATAATCGCGCAACCAGCGCAGCGCAGGATTAATGCTACCATCCTCATCGCCGCCCAGAACATCGTCGGCAAAGCGGGAGCCTGCGGCAAAGGCCCATTGCTCATCTGTTGGTAAGTACCAGACTTCGCCCTTCTTTAACGAAAGCCAGCGTGCGTAAGCCTCTGCATCGTTATAGCTGATACCCACAACAGGATGTGTCGATTGAGCGCTGTTTGCAGCCTTCGACTGAGGATCGGCTGCAATACATGCGCCTTCGTTTACACACTTCGAATAATCTGAAACCGTAACCTGATATTTCATAATCTCAAACGACCGGCTAAGCTTGTGTGTCGTGAGCGGCGCATCGGTCGGATAATTATTCCTCTGAAAATCGCCATATGCACGATATGTCATGCTTCGCGGGGTAATCGTCACGGTTTGCGGGCTACTAATCCCGGATACCTCACCTTTAACACCGATCTGAGCCGCCACATCGACCACGACAAGCCCAGCAGCAATAGCAAGAAGAACAACAGGAACGGCTAGGCCAAGATCGAGCAGCTTTTTCTTTACACTCAGTTTCATGATGTTCACATGATTAATAACGGAATCGGTCGTCCGGGAGACGAGCCTACAGTGTTCGCATGCCCCCCGAACTCTTGGTTGTTATGTCAGGCTTACATGCCCGTCGGCGCCAGTACTGACGTCATAAGATCGTCGTTCCATTCACCCGTCACTTTAAAGTGAGCAGCAGCGCCCAGTTCAAAAGCCTCGATGAGGTTGTGGTTCACATAGGCATAAATTCCCGGTTGCTGGAAGGTGTAGAACGCTGCTGCCGCTGCACCGCCTGGGATAAACCATGTTTCCTGATCGACATCCGGTGGCGTGTTAAACTTGCCGGTTGCCCACACATAATCCCCATGTCCACCAATTAGGTGTGGACGCGTATCACGGTTAGCCTGCGAGTGAACGATCAGAACCTTTTCACCCACTTTTGCTATCATGGCATTATCACCGGTTAACGCACCAACACCGCCGTTAAAGACAACATGGGTTGGCGTAAGAGTGCGCATGACTTTGACAACATCTTCATAAGCATCGCCGGGGGCATCATACTTCTTGTAATTGCCTGCTTCATCACGAGGAACATAGAAGTCCTGCTCGCCGACATAATAGACCTTGTCATAGGTCAGCGCATTACCCTTGCCATCGTTAAGACCTTCGCGAGGCAGAACCATGATTGCACCATTCATGCCCGACGTAACGTGCCATGGAACCATTCCGGGAGGTGCGCAGTGATAAACAAACACACCAGGCTTGGTTGCCTTAAACCGCAGAACTGTCTTTTCACCCGGGTTGATCTCTGTCAAACCGCCACCGCCCAAGGCACCTGTCGCAGCGTGAAAATCGATGTTGTGCATAAGTGTGTTGGTTTCAGGATTGATGAGCGTCAGCTCAACATAGTCATCCTGATGCACTACCATAAGCGGCCCCGGCACAGTGCCATTTAATGTCATCGCGTGGACTTCGGTGCCAGCGTCATCGAGGACTATCTTCTTTTCTTCAATCACAATGGTGAACTCAACCACCTTGGGACCGCCTTTGGCGACCTGGCTGTGCGCATGCACGAAAGGGGGAGCAACCAGTTCCACCTTCTCTCTTGGCAGCGCTGCGATTTCCGCAGCAGTTGCCTTTCTCATCGTCCCCTTGGCCCAGATCGAGCTGGTCGCTAAAACCGGAGCCAGTGCCCCCGCAAGACCTGCTCCTACCAACATTGTGCGACGATTCATTTGGATCTGGTTACCCATCGATTCTCTCCTTCCGATAGGACCGAGCGTTCTGTTCGCTCTGTCACTATAGTTATAGGCGAATCCCATTGACGCTCATTGCTTACGATCAATATCGGGCGAATATGTTGATAATAATTATTGTTAAAAATCATATGGTTAAAATAAGGATTCTGGACTTTGACTTCGTATTTGCGCCAGAACAAGTAAGAGGGTTAAAAACGAGCGCGCACTTCGAGAATAGCTATATCCGGTGACAATGCCGGTTCATAGGTCAGCTCAACGTCTGCATAAGAAACACCAGCCACGTACTCAAAACACGCCAACATCTACCGTTGAGCTTTTCTTGCCTAAAGCCATGCGCTATAGAAACCCCAGCCCATGTCATCAGTTGGAGCCCGCTAGGGCGCAATCTGAAACCCGATCTCACCGCCAAGACCATGCTTTGCCGATAAGGCGATGCCATGCCCGGCCAACAGTTTTCTCAAGCTCTATAAAATCAAGCATAGTATGCTCGCCTATTTCCAGAAAAGCTGCTCCACATCCAGCTCATTGGTCAGAGGTTCGATCATGCTTTCCGTCTTCCCCACCGTAGCGCTTCCAGACATTGCCGAGTTCACAGGGTAAATGGGCCCCTCGCCCAGCAGCGTGTGAAAGTTGAAGTAGACATTTTTATCCCGAACATTCTCGCCGAGGATACCCCTTCAAGCAGTACGGATTCATCCGACAATGTTGTTTTCATGTAGTAATAGTTATGCGCCGTCAGTCCCACCAAGGTCGTGAAAAAGAAAACGGAACCGCCGTAGCAGTCGTTTCGAGCGCCGATCTTGGTTATGCGCTCTGCCATCCCATTCTTACTTTCAGTGGCCGAGACTTAGCCACGGCATTTTAGTCCCCATCGATAAATTGGCTCGTAACTCCTTTCCCATCATCGCGGGGAAGCATTATTTCATTGGCAGGGGGAGAAAGTGTCATTACGTTTTGGCAAAGAAAAAATCGCGATCGCAGAGGTATTGTGCGTTTTCAAAACTAGGAAATGTTTCAATAGCAGAAGCACAATTCGGACTATTAATAGCGGCGCCTGTAATCTTAGGATTTTCGCTGGTTATTTAACAGATCGGTCCGTTGCACGGAGCAGTCATGTGGCAGTTGCAGCGTTAATTGTCATCGACGTCATCCCCTTTCAGGGCCGGTGACGATGGACAAAATCTCTCAACTCCACGCATCCGATGATGACTCTCAGTATAATTGGTTGCAAAGATCAAGCCACCTTTAACCTGTGAAAAATTGCGACCCTGCCATTCCGACGCACGGAATTTTTGCAACAGATGCCAACGATTTAGTACTACTTTTCAATTAGATGCGACCAAATCCGCAAGACGATTGCCCAGATGGCCAGCTGGATTTGCCATATCCAGAACGACACTCATATGGTTTACGTCAGGTACTGGAAGCAAAACCGCAAAATCTTTTTGAGCGCTGAGTTGTGTTTTTAAAGCGATGGCCTGTTCTTGAAAGGGTGTTGTTTCCTCGACACCAAAGGCGATGATGCGTTGGGGACATGGAAGCTGGTTTGACGTTAAGGGTGACCAGTTCACGGCCTCCTCCATTGTCATTTTGGCCTCATCTCGCAAAAAACTATCAGGAATGCCCGACAGGTCATAAATGCCGCTCACAAGAAGAAGCCCCTTTATGGCCGGCAGAATAGGCGCTGTGCTTTCTACGGCACCTGTGGCTGCTAGATAGGAAGCAAGATGTGCGCCTGCCGAATGACCGCTTATGGTTATTCGGCGTGGGTCCGCGCCAAATTTGTCCGCATTTTTCTCAATCCAGTATACGGATCGTCTCACCTGATCGACCAGCACATCAAGGCGCTGATCAGGCATGAGATCATATTCAATGATTGCAGCAATACCGCCAGCCGCCAGAACCGGCGCGGCAACAAAGCGGTAATTCTCTTTTTCTCCTGAACGCCAATAACCGCCATGGACGAACACATGTATAGGTGCGCCGTGCGCCAAGCGGTCAGGTAATATAATGTCCAAGACCTCTCGATCCCGCGAACCATAGCGTATATCTGTCAGAACCTTCTGCTTTGCCGAAAGCGCGCGGCTTCGTTCGGTAAACTCCTGAGCAATTGCATCGAAATCTGGTACAAAGTCTCGGATGCGATAAAAGTCTTGGGACATTACGGCGTGTTCCTTCAAAAATCAGTAATCCACTGCGTAATACTTAGCTTCCATAAATTCCAGAATGCCGGTAACACCACCTTCACGACCAAGGCCACTTTGCTTAACGCCGCCAAAAGGTGCCGCTGGGTCTGACATTAATCCCCTGTTGATGCCGAGCATACCTGTTTCGAGTCGCTTGCCGACCCGCATTGCCTGCTTCAGGTCGCGGCTGTAAATATAGGCAGCAAGCCCATATTCGGTGCTGTTTGCAAGTTGGATCGCCTCGTCTTCGCTCTCGAACTTATAGACTGGTGCTACAGGGCCGAAGATTTCCTCGCTGGCGATCGCGGCATCGACTGGAACATTTTCGAGCACTGTTGGTGGATAGAAATAGCCTCCTTCCGTAAGAGGCTTGCCTCCAGTCGTAGCGCGTGCGCCCAAAGAGATCGCATCCGTTACCAGCCTGTCGATCTTAACTACAGCAGTTTTCGTGATCATCGGACCGCACTGAGTGTCAGGGGCATATCCGGCACCAACTTTGAGCGCATCCATACGAGCTGTCAGACCGGCAACAAACGCGTCATGTATTCCTGACTGAACATAGAACCTGTTAGCGGCAGTG
Organism: Ochrobactrum sp. Marseille-Q0166; assembly: GCF_014397025.1. NCBI lineage: Bacteria > Pseudomonadati > Pseudomonadota > Alphaproteobacteria > Hyphomicrobiales > Brucellaceae > Ochrobactrum > Ochrobactrum sp. Marseille-Q0166. Next base: position 340,990 of record NZ_JACJUO010000003.1, read on the forward strand.
CATGCTTCACCGGCATTTCGCATTTTTGCGATCATAGCGCCGTCGAGGGCTGCTTCAAGATCTGCATCATCGAAAACAAGGAATGGCGCATTGCCACCGAGTTCCATTGAGCAATTGACGACCGATCTTGCAGCCTCGCCAAGCAATGTGCGGCCCACAGCCGTGGAGCCCGTGAAGGAAAGCTTGCGCACACGCGGGTCTGCGAGCATGGCGTTTGTGACCGCACCTGGGTTGCTTGTCGTGAGCACATTTACAACACCTGCAGGTACGCCGGCTTTGTCGCAAATTTTTTGCCCGGTTAAAAACGGCCATATCTGTGGACGCAATTATGCTGCGAGCTGTGCGAAGACCTCGAATGGCGAGCGGTTGTTGTTGGCGAATTGCTTCTTGCGGATCATATGCGCCACTTCGATGCCAGCAATTGTCGCTGAAGCTGAATGGAATGCTTTGAAGCCTAATGTGTGTTTAGTGATCCGCTTAATGAACCGATGGTCCTGTTCAAGGATGTTGTTCAAATATTTGGCCTGCAGGATTTCAATCATCTTACCTGTGCCCGTGATTTTCAGGATCGTGTTGATAGCCTGTGCGCCAGCTAAATTCGCCCCGCTCTTATCAATGACGATTTTGTTAGGAACACCATTGCTTGCAATGGCTTTTTCCTAAAGAAACGCCTTGCTGTGCCGATATTTCGGCGCTCAGAGAGCATGAAGTCAAGAGTTTGGCCATCACGATCTACGGCTCTATACAGATAGGTCTAGTTCCCTTTGACCTTTATATAAGTCTCGTCAACACGCCATGAGCCAGATGTTGGTCGCTTACGTTTCTGTGCCTGATCTGCAATCTGTGGCGCATATCGAACGACCCAACGGTTTAAGGTTGCATGATCAACATCGACGCCTCGTTCGGCCATAATTTCCTGAAGGTCACGATAGGAGGCAGGGTAACGAAGGTAGAAGAATACGGCATAAAGAATGACGCTTTTGGGGAAATGAGCCCCTTTGAAATCGACAGCCATTCGCTCGCATCTCGTTCAAATAAACATAACGGACGCATTTAACTCAACAGAAGTGAAAATTTTGCGACAAAGCCCTCAAATCACGTTTCTTGCTGAAATAGAACTCAACCGTATCGCCATTGCTATCAATCGCACGATATAAGTACAGCTACTCACCTTTGACCTTGATATACGTCTCATCAAGGTTCCATTTGCGTGTGACCTGACGCTTCTTCTCATTGAACCGTTCAAGCAGTTTTGGGTTAAAGCAGATAACCCAACGATGGACGGTAGAATGATCGAGATCGATGCCACGTTCCGCCATCATTTCCTTCAGATTGCGAAGGCTCAGATTGTAAGCCAGATACCAACGAACACACGGCAGAATGACTGATTTATCAAAATGGCGGCCTTTAAACATCTAAAATACTCGGCTGATTAAAAGCCAGGATACTATCAGTTCATCAATTGACGAAAAGTTTGCAACAAAACCATAACGCTCGCCGGTATTGAGCTCATTCACATGATGCGTAAACAACAAGGCGTCTTTTCAGCGGCAAATGAACGCTCAATCAAACAACAGTTCGAAGCACTCGCGGCTTAACTGCGGCCACAGTTAAGCAGTGCTCCGTTCAAATAAAATCTTTGCAACACAACCGTCGAAAGTGGGGCAGTTCATACACCGAGTCATGTAGATGTCATTTAAGTAAAGCCACTTAATCAAATCATGTGCCTTATTGACCTTTAAATTTCCGATTCACAAACTTCTGAAAGGGGCCCTCTAAAAGCATGGATAGCAGAAGAGTTACAGTTGCCGTGATTAAAATGCTCAGCCATGATTGCATATCTAAAGCACTACGTGCTCCAACCATTATCGGGAAGTGTAATACGTATAGTGCATAAGAGATCGGGGCGATCACGACAAAAGGTCCAAATAATTGCTTAAAGAATGGCCAGCCCGTAGCAGCCCAACCTATCAAAAACAAAGCAATAAAGATTGCGCTTACAAAGTGTCTTAACTCGAGATAGGGAAATATGTTACTATTACCGATATCTATCGCTGTAGGGCTCTGGTAAGCAAGAATTAAAAGACAGCTTGAAATAAATAATATAGGTAGTATTGCAAAAATAATTTCTTTAAACATCACACGGCCCAAATATAGTTCACTCATTACGGCGCCGAGCCACCAAATGCAAAAGTAAGAAACAAATCGACTAATCTGGTTTGGATAGACCAACATAATGAGAAAAAATATCGAAGTTGTAATGCTAACTACGAATGTCCTATATCGTTCGTTTATGTATGTATTTACTAAGTAGTAGAAAATATAAAATGCTACTTCATATGAAAGGGACCACAATGCTTCATTGCCCATGTAGGGTGGCACGATAGTCCCTTGTCTGATTCTATCTTGTAGAAATAGCATATTTCCAACTAACGTTGGAGAATCGACGTCTATAAAGTAACCTGCATATAAAGATGCGCAAACGTATGAAATCAAAAGAGCGATAATATATATCGGAACCAGCCTTATAAACCTATCTTTTGCGAATATTTTAACGTTCTGCTCACTCTTAAAAGACCAAGAATAGTTTATACAAAATCCGGATAGTAGGAAGAATAGTATTACAGCCTCTTGCCCAAATCGGAATGGTATTGATATTATATAAGAATATTCTTGTAGTTCAGGCCTAATCACATGAAATAAAACGACATAAAGTGCTGCGAAACCGCGCAAGCACTCAATTTCGAATATTTTATTGCTGTGGTTGTTTGAACTATTAATCATGCTATTTTTCTTTGCTTTATTTTATATAAGTGTATTTTATTTTAAGTTAACAAAAGGATAATTCACAATTATTAAAACTAGCGATTTAGTTATTTAAAACAAATCAAACAAAAGATTTCCTTTAAATTGATTATTAAATTGATCGCAAAAGTCATTGCTCGGTAAAAGCTCTTGCGAATGAATCGAAAATTGGGCGGCTTAGGTACTCTACGAATGTGCGCTCACCGGTATGGATATGAGCCTCGACTGGCATGCCAGGAGTTAAAGCCTCGGAGGAAATGCTATCAGGTAGCCTATCTTTGAGCTTTAATTGAACATTGTAATAGGGCTGCTGCGATACTTCATCAATTAGCCGATCAGCTGATACGTAAGTCACAATCGCACTAACTTCTGGCGTGGTGCGGGCGTTTAATCCAATTAACCGGAGACGTGCTGGCTGGCCTTTTTTAACCAAATCTATTTCATGGGGCATGATTTTGGCATCAATAATTGGAGCTTCATCTGCAGGAAATATCTCCATGATCGTTTCACCAGACCGAACAAAGTCACCCCTTGAGTTGTGAGCCATTGTAACCACTATACCGTTTACCGGTGACTTCATCTCGGTCCGATCCAAAACTGTTTCAGACGCTATCAACTGCTCTTCAACAGGCTTTGTCGCAAAATTTTCACTTCTGTTGAGTTAAATGCGTCCGTTATGTTTATTTGAACGAGATGCGAGCGAATGGCTGTCGATTTCAAAGGGGCTCATTTCCCCAAAAGCGTCATTCTTTATGCCGTATTCTTCTACCTTCGTTACCCTGCCTCCTATCGTGACCTTCAGGAAATTATGGCCGAACGAGGCGTCGATGTTGATCATGCAACCTTAAACCGTTGGGTCGTTCGATATGCGCCACAGATTGCAGATCAGGCACAGAAACGTAAGCGACCAACATCTGGCTCATGGCGTGTTGACGAGACTTATATAAAGGTCAAAGGGAACTAGACCTATCTGTATAGAGCCGTAGATCGTGATGGCCAAACTCTTGACTTCATGCTCTCTGAGCGCCGAAATATCGGCACAGCAAGGCGTTTCTTTAGGAAAAAGCCATTGCAAGCAATGGTGTTCCTAACAAAATCGTCATTGATAAGAGCGGGGCGAATTTAGCTGGCGCACAGGCTATCAACACGATCCTGAAAATCACGGGCACAGGTAAGATGATTGAAATCCTGCAGGCCAAATATTTGAACAACATCCTTGAACAGGACCATCGGTTCATTAAGCGGATCACTAAACACACATTAGGCTTCAAAGCATTCCATTCAGCTTCAGCGACAATTGCTGGCATCGAAGTGGCGCATATGATCCGCAAGAAGCAATTCGCCAACAACAACCGCTCGCCATTCGAGGTCTTCGCACAGCTCGCAGCATAATTGCGTCCACAGATATGGCCGTCTTTAACCGGGCAAAAAATTTGCGACAAAGCCCCTCTTGATTGCCAGACCCATCAAGCTTGATGTTCTGAACAAGGACTGAGGGTGTATTTCTGAAAATTGAAATAATAAACCTAGTCAGTAGGCGTCCAGATGTTTAATCAGAATTATCTCGTTAAACCCGGATGCAAAAATGGCTAACACCCTCGATCCCCATCTGCTGAATGATCTTTCATCGTTCGTACAAGAGCTCACTAACGAAATTGAACCACATTTGATCGAAGTCCGTCGTGACATTCACGCACATCCGGAAACCGGGTTTGATGTTAAACGAACCGCAGGCGTAGTTGCTCAGGAGCTGGCAAAGCTAGGCATCGAGCATCAGACAGGCGTTGGGCGTACGGGTGTTGCGGGTCTGATCAAGGGTGGTCGCCCCGGGCCGACTTTGATTATCCGCGCCGATATGGATGCACTGCCTATCGAAGAGCAAACCGGCCTTCCTTTCGCAAGCCTTCATCAAGGCAAAATGCATGCCTGTGGTCATGACCTGCATACTGCTACGTTGATCGGCATCGGTAAGGTCTTGAAAGACATTGCTCCGCGTCTAAGCGGCAATGTCAAGTTGATGTTCCAGCCGGCAGAAGAAACGCAAGAGAGCGGTGCGCGTGCAATGATTGCCGATGGTATTCTTGATGGCGTTGACTATGCACTTGGTTTTCACAACCATCCTGATGAGCCAACAGGAACATTTACGTTCGTGGAAGGTGTGGCGAACGGCTCGTCTGACGAATTTGATATTACGGTTCATGCTGCCTCCGGCCACGCCGCGCGTCCCCATCAGGCTGTCGACCCTATCGTTGCGACAGCGCAGCTTATCACCCAGTTGCAAACAATCGTATCGCGTGAAGTCGATCCCATGCTGGCCGCGGTTTTGACCATCGGCTCGATCCACGGCGGTCATACGCATAATATCATCCCGGATTCAGTGACGATTATGGGAACTGTGCGCTGTCAGGATCGAGACGCTCGCGACATCATCGAAGCTGCTGTTCGTCGTATCTGTGGGGGCCTTGAAGCCGCATTGCGCGTGCGATGCTCAATCAATTATGTGCGCGGGGTACCGTCAATGGTGTCTGATCCCTATCTGATCGAGATGACGGGTGCGGCCATTCGTGAGCATTATGGCGATGTGTTTTTTAAACGTAACGGCAGTTTAGGCTCAGAAGATTTTGCACTGGTCGGTGAGAGAGTGCCATCATTCCAGCTTGGAATAGGCGCAGCACAGGAAGGCCGTAACGATAAGTTGCATAATTCGGATTATCAGCCTGACGAACGCTCTATTGCAAATGGTGTCGTCGCACTGTCACTGGCAGCGGCTCGTATTCTATCATGAGATAGAACGGGCCTATCGAGATTATCGTCAGTGTGTAATCGATTTCGGGAACAGCTTATGCGGATTGTTTCAAAAGGGTTCATTTCCCTAACAGTTTAAATTTATAGGCTGCTTCTCTTATGTTCGCCATTCAGTTTCCTATCTTCAGAAAGTCATGGTCGAACGCGGCGCAAAGGTTTGATTACACCGCATTGAGGCGGTTGATTGTACGACAGTCACTGCAAATTACGGCCTACACTGGGCTCATGATCCGTCGCCGATTGATGTCACCGATTTCAAGTAAAGTGCTATTAAACTGTTATTACAGAATAAGCAGCGCGGAGTGGGGCTTTGTCGGGTGGCTTGCGAGGCGTGAGCCGTGATGAATTTGGTCGTCCGCGTCGTGTGAAATCCCGCGCAGTCAATGGCATCGATCAGGATATTAAGCTCAACAAAGCCCTTTGGACACTTTCGCAAAAAATGGCCGAACTTACAGCCTAAACGGTTTTGGCCGGAGCCTTCCGGCCAGACCATTTTCATTTTAGACCGGATAATTTTTATGAAATTCGTTGTGCTTATGATTGCATCCGCCCTCTTGCTCACAGCCTGCCACACAGACAATGTGTTAGACAGCGAAGCCAGAACCACCAGCCTGTCGCAACAGAAGATATGCAAGCAGGGCGGATTCAAGCTTTCAAAATATGGGCTGATTTATTGCATCGTGCCGGGCGAACTATCATGACGCATTGATTATGTAGATAAATCAATCTACATTATTATAATGAATAATGTAGATTATTGAAGGTTTGTGACCATGGCGATCAACATTACCAATGACGAAGCGGATAAGCTCATTCGCAAATTTGCAGCGCTTACCGGGCGTAATCTGACGGACGCGATTATATTGGCTGTCAACGAGGCAATTGATAGCCGTGTGAATGCTGAAACACCGTTGGAAACTGCCGAACGTTTGCGAAAGAAGCATGGAATGCGCCTCACAGATCAGGCGAGGAAGCCCCTGCCGCAATCCGTCTTCAACGACATGTGGGATGACAATTAATGTTTGTCGATGCTTGCGCCCTGATCGCCCTTGCGACCAATGAACCAGAAGCGACACGCGTTTCAAACGCACTGACAAATGCGAAGAAGCGCATCACGTCACCGGTCGCAGTGCTGGAAACGGTTATTGCTTTAGCGCGTCCTGATAAGTTTGATTGCACGCCGACGCAGGCTGAAGCGTTCCTCATGGACTTGCTGGAAACGCGCAATATTAAACTGGTGGATTTGCCGATTGCCAAGAGTGCAGCGAGCCTTTCCATTGGGGCATTCGAGAAATATGGGAAAGGCGCAAGGCGGCTTAATCTTGGTGATTGTCTGCACTATGCCTGTACAAAATATTACCGTGTTCCCATTCTCGCCACTCATGATGAATTTCGGCAAACAGATCTGGAAACCGTCCCCTGAAGAGGTAGAGCCAGTGAGTTTAATGCGGATGTCGTTTCCTATCCGTCGTTATCTGCGGTGCGGTGCTGCCTACAGGCCGGATCGACCGGCCAGGTTGCCAGATGAGAGGGGGCTTACGCCGCCCTTCTCAAACTCACCCCATGAGAAAAGGTTTTGTTGCAAACTTTTCGTCAATTGATGAACTGATAGTATCCTGGCTTTTAATCAGCCGAGTATTTTAGATGTTTAAAGGCCGCCATTTTGATAAATCAGTCATTCTGCTGTGTGTTCGGTGGTATCTGGCTTACAATCTGAGCCTTCGCAATCTGAAGGAAATGATGGCGGAACGTGGCATCGATCTCGATCATTCAACCATCCATCACAGGGTCATCTGCTAGAGTCTAAAACTGCTTGAACGGTTCAATGAGAAGAAGCGTCAGGTCACACGCAAATGGAACCTTGATGAGACGTATATCAAGGTCAAAGGTGAGTGGCTGTACTTATATATGTGCGATTGATAGCAATGGCGATACGGTTGAGTTCTATTTCAGCAAGAAACGTGATTTGAGCGCTGCTAAACGTTTTATACGCAAGGCACTGGCCCGCCATGGCAGGCCAGTGCGCATTACCATTGATGGAAGCGAGACCAACAGAATAGCTATTTTGCAATGTGATACAGAGAACCGGCTCAGTCAGACTGGCAAACCGATTGCCCTTCGCTCCAGCAAATATATGAACAACAGCATTGAGCAGGATCACCGTCGCATCAAACGACGCACACGTTCCATGCTTGGCTTCAAGTCACAAACCGCAGCGGGCATAACGCTCGCCGGTATAGAACTCATTCACATGATGCGCAAACAGCAAGGCGTCTTTGAATATCAAAAAGCACTCTCAATCAAAAAACAGTTCGAAGCACTCGCAGCATAACTACGTCCAGAGATAGGCCGTGCTCCGTTCAGATTGAATTTTTGCAACAGAGCCCTTTATCTTTTCCCACGTAATCACCGCCTGAAAAAGACATCAGACCGACGGTAAGCTTTTCTCATCATTATTTTTTCGATAAACTTTGGGAGAAATCCATTATTCTCGTTCTGCAATATCTGATAAATAAAATTAATTAAAAAGCCGTCGCCAAATCGCTCGATATTTTCATGCAGAAATTTTACAATTTTGCTAATGAATTGATATTTGGTTGGTATTGGTTAAGTTGGCATAGAGGCGAGGAAATGGGTCAGACATCAACGAGCGACGATATTGTTTCGGAAATATTTGGCTTGAAGCCTGCCAGTTGGAACTCTTGGCGTGCGATAAGAACGGGTTTCTGTATAGGGTTTCCTTTCGCCGTTGGTATGATTTTTGATGACATAATGACCGGCATGTGGGTCGCAATGGGTTGCCTCATGATGTCGACCGGCGAAAGCTCAGGCAGCTACGGTTCAACATTTAAAAAGATGATGATTGCTGCGCCGATCGGTGCGTCTGGCTACCTACTCGGCTATCTTGGGTATTTGCCTTGGGTTGCAGTTGTATGTGCTATGATCACGGTTGGCTTTTTTGCTGCATTCTTAAGCAGTAAAAATAGCGCATTATCTATCGGTACACTGCAAGCATTACTTTTGGCTTCGATTGCACTTGGTGTTCCAGAAATTTCACCATTTTGGCAGCCTGCGGCTCTATATCTGGTTGGAGCTCTTCTCTATGCGTTCGTGCTCGGCTTGGAGGCGCTATTACGTGGCCAGCATTCATATGATGCTAAGTCATATAAGGGCAGTGAAAAACTTTCACCTCAGCATCGCACCGCTACAGAAAAAACAATCGTAGTCTCCGCAATAGCTTTTTCGATTTGTCTCGGCGTTTCGTATTGTGCACACTGGTTTGATCATAAAGCACATTGGTTCTGGATTCCACTTACAGTCGGTCTAGTTATGAAGCCTGACTTTGGGTCAATTCGAGATCGTGCGATACAACGCACTATTGGAACAATAGTTGGTGTTGTAATAGGAGCTGTAATCTTGGCAACCGTTCCGAAAGGCACTTTATTCATAGCGATTATGGCGGCTTTGGGCGCTTTACTTCCCTGGGCAATGCAGCGCTCTTATATTTTGCAGGCTGTTTTTCTCACGCCTATGATTTTAATGTTAGTAGATGTTATTATCCCGGGAACAGCCGATATCGATTTTGGCGTTCAGCGTCTTGTCGATACAGCAATTGGGGGGCTGATAGTTATCATCCTAGGATATTTACCACTTCAATATTTAGAAAGATCGAGGATTTTCCGTAGCTAGACGGTTCGAAGAAAATTGTTTGAATTATGATGAATAAAGGACGGAATTCAACTGATCGCTTCATATGCCCAAATCGGTCGGCCAGATCGCGCGCTTAATTTCCTGATAGCTGCTTCCTCATTGCCGCCAATTACTCTCTTCTTTGTCTTTGGTCGCGAGTGAGCGTGGCTATTGCTTTTAAATCAGTTGTTTCTGCAATGTAATCGCACCACAGGCATAACGCATGGTGCCGTGGCGCGACACCATGATCGGAATGAGAGTTTGCGTCGACGCGGATTAAAAAAGAGTATCTGATCGTGGGCCGACGGTGCGTATTTTCAATTCTGTTGCTCAGGCGCTTGTGGGCTTGAGGACGAGTATTCTGGGCCAAATTCTGTATCGGCTTTATGTAACTTCGCAGCTTGTTCGTCACGACGACACGCGGTTTGCCGAATTGCTTGATCAGCCCTAGAAAAATGGCTTGAGCGGCAGGGCTTTGTCGCAAATTTTTTGCCCGGTTAAAAACGGCCATATCTGTGGACGCAATTATGCTGCGAGCTGTGCGAAGACCTCGAATGGCGAGCGGTTGTTGTTGGCGAATTGCTTCTTGCGGATCATATGCGCCACTTCGATGCCAGCAATTGTCGCTGAAGCTGAATGGAATGCTTTGAAGCCTAATGTGTGTTTAGTGATCCGCTTAATGAACCGATGGTCCTGTTCAAGGATGGGCTTTGTCGCAAAATTTTCACTTCTGTTGAGTTAAATGCGTCCGTTATGTTTATTTGAACGAGATGCGAGCGAATGGCTGTCGATTTCAAAGGGGCTCATTTCCCCAAAAGCGTCATTCTTTATGCCGTATTCTTCTACCTTCGTTACCCTGCCTCCTATCGTGACCTTCAGGAAATTATGGCCGAACGAGGCGTCGATGTTGATCATGCAACCTTAAACCGTTGGGTCGTTCGATATGCGCCACAGATTGCAGATCAGGCACAGAAACGTAAGCGACCAACATCTGGCTCATGGCGTGTTGACGAGACTTATATAAAGGTCAAAGGGAACTAGACCTATCTGTATAGAGCCGTAGATCGTGATGGCCAAACTCTTGACTTCATGCTCTCTGAGCGCCGAAATATCGGCACAGCAAGGCGTTTCTTTAGGAAAGCCATTGCAAGCAATGGTGTTCCTAACAAAATCATCATTGATAAGAGCGGGGCGAATTTAGCTGGCGCACAGGCTATCAACACGATCCTGAAAATCACGGGCACAGGTAAGATGATTGAAATCCTGCAGGCCAAATATTTGAACAACATCCTTGAACAGGACCATCGGTTCATTAAGCGGATCACTAAACACACATTAGGCTTCAAAGCATTCCATTCAGCTTCAGCGACAATTGCTGGCATCGAAGTGGCGCATATGATCCGCAAGAAGCAATTCGCCAACAACAACCGCTCGCCATTCGAGGTCTTCGCACAGCTCGCAGCATAATTGCGTCCACAGATATGACCGTCTTTAACCGGGCAAAAAATTTGCGACAAAGCCAGATCAAAAGCGCAGCTCATAAAGCTGTTGTCTGTAAGTTCGGTAAGCCAAAAGAGATATCGATGCACCAACGTCACTCTGCATGACGGCTCGTTAATAGCGAGCCGTCATGCTTTACGTTAAAGTGGCTTTGACACCTTCAATCGGAAACCATGTGCAAGTTTCCCACCATCGGTACTGACCTGAGTGTCATAGCCGATGCTGGACACCAAACCTGTTCTAAACTTGGCGTCAATACCGACTTCGATCCGAACATTATCTCGGGCATCGGATTTAGGATCAATCGCGTACGGCAGGAGGCCTGCCATGTCACTGTATCCCAAGTTCAAAAGGCTAACAGAGGAAAATTCATGCGTATATTCAAGGCGTGTCTTAGGTGTTAACATACCCCAGCTAGTCACTATCGAATATTCTCCTCGCAAGCCTATAGTGGTTGAGAAAATATTCGCTCTCTGATCACCATAAGTAAGGTTATAAATACCCGCTCCATCCTCACTGAAACTAGATAGATTTGTAGTAGCTGCATCACCGCGCAAATATGGTGAAAGAAGCCAGTTTTGGTCGCGGAATTCATAACCGACAGAGAGCGATCCGAAAACTTGCTGTCCATCGCGTTTCCCGGTGGCTATCTGATCAGTGAGAGCAACATGGCGAGTGCTATCGAAATCAAGCCATCCATAACCCACTAGACCGTCAATGAAGATGTTATGGGCTGGGCGGTAGCTGCCATAGGCTGCCAGCGAGAACATATTGTTCTTGCTCTGCGTACCACGCTCGCCCACATCTGTTGTGTCACTTCCATATCCGAAGCTTACGCCACCAATAAAGTTTGGTGAAATACGATAGTCTAAACCACCACTCACAACAATACTGGTATGCTTAAGCTGTTTGGGGTTGTTATCATCAGACGATCTATCCAAATTCACCTCACCTACTGTCCAGAAAGCAAAGTTGCGTTGTGAACAAGCGGCTGATTGTGGCAACTTCGGATTTAACTGTGCACCATCAAGTGCGATGCTGACACCTATTGAGTCTTGACGACATTCTCCTTCGCTATGAAGCCCCTCTAGCCGTTGTTGGAAATTACGAATCTGCATCTGGGTCATTCGTTTTGCAGCCTCTACCTGCGCATCAACGAGACCGATGACATCCGCATCCTGAGAAGGATCAGGGCGTGCTATTACTTGAATGGAAACGGTTGCAACATTTGAAACACCCTCGGCACCTGCAAGCGTGTAGCTAAGTTTGGCGTCGCCCGAAAATGTCGGCGAAGCCGCAAAGTATAGAATCTGTGTATCATGCTTACTTTCAATCCAAGCTTTACCCGCAGCCGGATCCGGTTGTGAAACGATTGAAGCCGATACCACCGCAGCACCAGTAGACCCTTCTAGCAAATTGACTGATCCTGTAGTCGCAGCCATTACTGTAAGCCTCAGGTCTTTCGCTACTGGCAACACCCTCGCAGCAATCACGAGCGTTGCTGTCTGTGAACGGACAATACCATTCGCATCAGTAACACGCATTGTCACGTCGTCGCTAAAATGCGTCCTCGGTGTGCCACTGATCAGCCCCTTGGCAGAGTCAATCGAAAGCCCCGAAGGAAGACCCGTCGCACTCCAGGCATAAGGCACAACACCACCCGTGGCTGTAAGCTGATGCTCATAGGCCTGACCAACCTTGCCTTTCGGCAAAGGAGGCTTTGCAAACATAAGATCAGATGTGATCGTCAAAGGGCGTGTCAGCGTTGCACTCTGATGAGGCTCAGCCGCATCCCTGACCGTGACCGTAATCGACGCGGCAGTAACTTCCACCGTCGGCGTGCCACTGATCGTACCTTTAGCAGCGTCAATCGAAAGACCTGCAGGAAGACCCGTCGCACTCCAGGCATAAGGCGCAACACCACCCGTGGCTGTAAACTGATGCTTATAGGCCTGACCAACCTTGCCAGCAGGTAAATCCGTTGCGGCAATCGCAAGGGTAGCTGGAACAATCACGAGCGTTGCTGTCTGTGAACGGAAAATACCATTCGCATCAGTAACACGCATTGTCACGTCGTCGCTAAAATGCGTCCTCGGTGTGCCACTGATCAGCCCCTTGGCAGAGTCAATCGAAAGCCCCGAAGGAAGACCCGTCGCACTCCAGGCATAAGGCACAACACCACCCGTGGCTGTAAGCTGATGCTCATAGGCCTGACCAACCCTGCCTTTCGGCAAAGGAGGCTTTGCAAACATAAGATCAGATGTGATCGTCAAAGGGCGTGTCAGCGTTGCACTCTGATGAGGCTCAGCCGCATCCCTGACCGTGACCGTAATCGACGCGGCAGTAACTTCCACCGTCGGCGTGCCACTGATCGTACCTTTAGCAGCGTCAATCGAAAGACCTGCAGGAAGACCCGTCGCACTCCAGGCATAAGGCGCAACACCACCCGTGGCTGTAAACTGATGCTTATAGGCCTGACCAACCTTGCCAGCAGGTAAATCCGTTGCGGCAATCGCAAGGGTAGCTGGAACAATCACGAGCGTTGCTGTCTGTGAACGGAAAATACCATTCGCATCAGTAACACGCATTGTCACGTCGTCGCTAAAATGCGTCCTCGGTGTGCCACTGATCAGCCCCTTGGCAGAGTCAATCGAAAGCCCCGAAGGAAGACCCGTCGCACTCCAGGCATAAGGCACAACACCACCCGTGGCTGTAAGCTGATGCTCATAGGCCTGACCAGCCCTGCCTTTCGGCAAAGGAGGCTTTGCAAACATAAGATCAGATGTGATCGTCAAAGGGCGTGTCAGCGTTGCACTCTGATGAGGCTCAGCCGCATCCCTGACCGTGACCGTAATCGACGCGGCAGTAACTTCCACCGTCGGCGTGCCACTGATCGTACCTTTAGCAGCGTCAATCGAAAGACCTGCAGGAAGACCCGTCGCACTCCAGGCATAAGGCGCAACACCACCCGTGGCTGTAAACTGATGCTTATAGGCCTGACCAACCTTGCCAGCAGGTAAATCCGTTGCGGCAATCGCAAGGGTAGCTGGAACAATCACGAGCGTTGCTGTCTGTGAACGGAAAATACCATTCGCATCAGTAACACGCATTGTCACGTCGTCGCTAAAATGCGTCCTCGGTGTGCCACTGATCAGCCCCTTGGCAGAGTCAATCGAAAGCCCCGAAGGAAGACCCGTCGCACTCCAGGCATAAGGCACAACACCACCCGTGGCTGTAAGCTGATGCTCATAGGCCTGACCAGCCCTGCCTTTCGGCAAAGGAGGCTTTGCAAACATAAGATCAGATGTGATCGTCTAAGGGCGTGTCAGCGTTGCACTCTGATGAGGCTCAGCCGCATCCCTGACCGTGACCGTAATCGACGCGGCAGTAACTTCCACCGTCGGCGTGCCACTGATCGTACCTTTAGCAGCGTCAATCGAAAGACCTGCAGGAAGACCCGTCGCACTCCAGGCATAAGGCGCAACACCACCCGTGGCTGTAAACTGATGCTTATAGGCCTGACCAACCTTGCCAGCAGGTAAATCCGTTGCGGCAATCGCAAGGGTAGCTGGAACAATCACGAGCGTTGCTGTCTGTGAACGGAAAATACCATTCGCATCAGTAACACGCATTGTCACGTCGTCGCTAAAATGCGTCCTCGGTGTGCCACTGATCAGCCCCTTGGCAGAGTCAATCGAAAGCCCCGAAGGAAGACCCGTCGCACTCCAGGCATAAGGCACAACACCACCCGTGGCTGTAAGCTGATGCTCATAGGCCTGACCAGCCTTGCCAGCAGGTAAATCGGAAGATCTAAATACCAATTCCGGATTAACAATTTCAATTGTTATACCACCAACGCAAGTTTTAAGATTTAAAAAACCATAACCACTAGATTCTACTTCAAAATAATATGTACCTGCTTTTGTTGGAGTTCCATTAATTGACAACTCGCGGCATGTAGTAGTATATCCGATTCCTGGAATAATTGGCTTATCGCCTTTGATGTGATAACAAACAGTTTGTTCATACTCACCGCCACTAGATGGATTGTAAAGCGGTTCAAGTTTATTGATTTTTTCTCCAACATAATATTTAAAATTGCTCGAGAAATAATCTGCATTAGCAACGTTTAGACCAATTATAAAATAAATAAGAACTATAGAAAACTTGATTATTAATCTCATATCCAACCATATAATACAATACATCGATTATAAATTAATTATATATATATATAAATATTTATGTTCTAACATTACTATTAATTGATTGCTATAAAGCGCTGTATAATAATTGGGATTTCATTAGAGTCTGCTCCAAAAAAGGGTTGAGCGATTTCAGCAGTTTATGGTTCTCTGTGTTTGCAAGGCACCGTTACTTTAACCTGAACGGGCAGTGTAACCTTAACTTAGGTTTGGTCGCACTTTATCCTACGTTGCTGATCTTACGCGGATTTCAGGCAAGCGATTTGGCTTTGTCGCAAATTTTTTGCCCGGTTAAAGACGGTCATATCTGTGGACGCAATTATGCTGCGAGCTGTGCGAAGACCTCGAATGGCGAGCGGTTGTTGTTGGCGAATTGCTTCTTGCGGATCATATGCGCCACTTCGATGCCAGCAATTGTCGCTGAAGCTGAATGGAATGCTTTGAAGCCTAATGTGTGTTTAGTGATCCGCTTAATGAACCGATGGTCCTGTTCAAGGATGTTGTTCAAATATTTGGCCTGCAGGATTTCAATCATCTTACCTGTGCCCGTGATTTTCAGGATCGTGTTGATAGCCTGTGCGCCAGCTAAATTCGCCCCGCTCTTATCAATGATGATTTTGTTAGGAACACCATTGCTTGCAATGGCTTTCCTAAAGAAACGCCTTGCTGTGCCGATATTTCGGCGCTCAGAGAGCATGAAGTCAAGAGTTTGGCCATCACGATCTACGGCTCTATACAGATAGGTCTAGTTCCCTTTGACCTTTATATAAGTCTCGTCAACACGCCATGAGCCAGATGTTGGTCGCTTACGTTTCTGTGCCTGATCTGCAATCTGTGGCGCATATCGAACGACCCAACGGTTTAAGGTTGCATGATCAACATCGACGCCTCGTTCGGCCATAATTTCCTGAAGGTCACGATAGGAGGCAGGGTAACGAAGGTAGAAGAATACGGCATAAAGAATGACGCTTTTGGGGAAATGAGCCCCTTTGAAATCGACAGCCATTCGCTCGCATCTCGTTCAAATAAACATAACGGACGCATTTAACTCAACAGAAGTGAAAATTTTGCGACAAAGCCCATTTGCCTTGTCAGGGTCAAAACCATAAGCCGTTTCAAACTGCTGATCATAGAACACAGTCGAAGGGCTGAGCGATCCTCCAAAGCTCTTATAGGAACCATTGAAAATGGATTGCAATGATGCCGGTACGTCGATTGCGTGGCGGAATGCCTTGCGCACGCGCAAATCATTGAATGGAGCTTTCGTTATATTCAGGTCCAACTGAACCGGTATACCAGCCCTAACCCCATCTATGATTGCGAATTGTTCACCCGATGCGACTTCCTGAAAGTTTTCTGGAGGTATAGTCTGAATTGCCTGGACTTCACCGTTTTTGAGCGCTCCAAAACGCGCAACCGGATCTGTGATGAAGCGATAGGTGATTTGTTCGACGTAAGCCGGTCCCTTGTGGTCTAATGATGCTGGAGCAGAGTTATAGTTCTCGTTTCGCACCAGGGTTACATGAGATTTTTTAATCCATTCCTTGACTATGAAAGGTCCAGTTCCAATTGGTCCATTCTGCGCATTGATCGCATGGCCGCGCTTCAAACCAGCTGGAGACTGGATACCGGCAAAAGGATGTGCGAGAAAAGATAGGAAATCTGCATAGGGTTCGCCAATGTCGATGCTCAGCGTATAATCATCAATGACGCGTGCTGATTTAAAATGACCAAATGCTTCGTTTGCGTCCGCAAAACCTGTTTTTGGATCAACCCAATATTCAACATTAGCTTTTACGGCTTCTGCATTGAATTTAGTTCCATCACTGAAGGATACATCATCTCTAAGTTTAAACGTGTATACGCGACCATCATCCGAGACCTGCCAATCCGTGGCGAGCCACTTACCAATAGCACCATCCTTTTCCTGATAGGTCAGTGAATCCAGATAGCTGCGTGCGATAAGTGATTGAGCAACATTTGAATCCTGTGCGGGATCAAGGCCCGTATCCGGTTCAACATCGGTTGCAAACACGAGTTCATTTGCCCGTTGTTGTTCTGAATTCCAAAACCACCCACCGACAGCGATTGCAGCGGCTACAGCGACTATTGCCACAGCGGATGTCAACGCTTTGCTACGCTTTTTCTTAAAACCACTATTAAAGTCGCCGTCAGGCTTTACATTCGTTTCCGACATATTTTTTCTCGATAGCCAATCACACCTGTATGAAACATTGCACCTCACTGCTTTGAACGATGCGCGTGCAAAAACCTCAACCACGTCATCCAGCGTCGCATTTAAGCCCCGCGCGTGTCTTTCTGAACTGCCTCAAGAATAGTGAATTTCCACTTTAAATCGAAAGCAGGCCAATTTTAAATTCTATAAATTTAGTAGAATTTAAATGGCGATTAAAACTCATTCGATGTATTAAATGACCCTACAAATTTAAAATGCTTTTAGTCGTATGCTTTGAAAGAGATGCGCAAAATGGACTAGCGATCAGCTTATAAAAATACTGACTACATTGTGTTTGAGCCAGAAGCGCTTGTGTTAACCGTCGATCAATTCAGTCCAAAAATCGAAGAAATTTTAATAAAATATAACTGCAAGACAGCCGCCTTTCTTACCGCCTGGAACCCTTTGAGCCAAGTAACTGATGATAAAAGGAATCGAGCAGTCCAACAGCAGTTAGCAGTCGACCTTCATCAACTGGATGTGACAGTGTTTGAAGGTATCGGTAAAGCCCGCGATGGCGATTGACCCGGTGAGGAAAGTTTTCTTGTGCTCGGAATTGAACGGATTGTAGCTGATCAGTTGGCGGTTAAATATAACCAATATGCATGGCTTTGGGTACAAATTGCCAATCCCGTCGAACTTGTCATGACGCGACATTTTATGAATAAAAGCACGGACTCTAAAACACCTTAAGCGCTTGCTCGCTTCAAGACATCATATCCAATATCAAGAACCGAATTGCCTACACTCCCTCCCGAAACACGATGGATAATAAGTTCCATACTTCTCTCGCCCATCTCATAGGCGTTGGGTTGAATAGTCGAAAGACCCGGTGTGATTTCTGAAGCAATTTCATAGTCCCCCCATCCTGTTACCGCCAGACGATCAGGGACTTTCCAGCCAAGGCGTGTGCATTCGAAAATCACGCCTGCTGCGACAATGTCCGTCGGACAGATCACGCCTTCAATGTCGGGATCAATAAGGCGCAATGCGTCCAACGCTTTCGGGCCAGCTCCAAAACCATCGGCTTCATCTACAAAGCAAATGCGATGATTGGCTAAACCTGCCGCCGCAATAGCTTCTGTAAATGCGGGTAGTCGGTCGCTATATCGACGGGCAGACGGACTGCCATACCCGACGAACCCGATACGCTTACAACCTCGCTCGATTAAAAGCTGCGTCATCGACCGCGTTGCATCAGTCATGGAATAACCAACAGCCATATCAAGCGGGTTTTCAGTCACCCAGCTCTCGACGACAGGTGTTTGAGTTTTGTTGATAAGATCGATAGCCTCTTGCGAATGCTGGTTGCCGACCAGCGAAATGCCAGCGACACGTAACCCAATGAAAGTCTGGATTGCGGCGGTTTCGTCTTCTTTGGTCTCTGCAAGTTTCAGGATCAGTTCATAACCGCTTTCAGTGGCACGATCCTGCATACCGCGAACATATTTATAAAAGCTCGAATTCTTCATGGAAGGAATAACAGCGCCAATCACGCGGCTCTGTCCTGAAGACAGGATACCAGCTGAATGATTGGGGACATAGCCAAGTTCGGCAGCAACCTGAAACACGCGCAGTCGCGTTTCTTCCAGCACCCGCTCAGGATATCGAAACGAATTTGATACAGTCATAGGCGATACACCAGCGGCTTTGGCGACTGACTGCATCGTTATGAGAATTTTGCTTCGGGATGAGTTATTCATGATTGAAGCACAAATTATTACCCTGAAACTCTATTATCAAGGTTTTATATACTCTTGAATTTAAATTCGGAAGAAAACTCATCCTTGACCAAAACTGCTTAAAGATTGATTGTAGCGCTACAATATATTGCAAATTCTGGATATGCATATGGTCTTTGGTTTGGGTGAGAGGGCAAATCGCGAGATGCCCTTATGAGTTATAACGACAACATTGGAGCCAGCGCACTGGTGTTGCAAGCTGTTACCAAACGGTACGGCTCGGCTATCGCCGTCGATAATCTAGATCTGACCATTGAAGCGGGCAAACTTGTGTCACTGCTTGGCCCATCGGGCTGTGGAAAAACGACCACGCTGCGAATGGTTGCTGGTTTTGAGCGCGCAGGCTCCGGAACAATCCGCATTGGCAATACGGATGTAACTGCCTTGCCGCCACACCGCCGCCAGCTTGGTATGGTGTTTCAGAATTACAGCCTGTTTCCGCACAGAACGGTTGTTGAAAATATCGGCTTTGGGCTCAGAATGCAGGGCCTTGGTCGCGCCGCTCGCGATGAGCGTATCAAGTCCATGCTCGACCTCATTCAACTTGCGGGACGTGGCGACGCATATCCGGCACAGCTTTCCGGTGGCCAGCAGCAACGCGTAGCACTTGCACGCTCACTCGTGGTCAACCCAAAAGTTTTACTGCTTGATGAGCCGCTGAGCGCACTCGATAAATCGCTGCGTGAAAGCATGCAGTTTGAAATTCGCGCAATGCAGGCACGTCTTGGCATCACGACCTTGCTGGTCACGCATGATCAGGAAGAAGCGCTGTCTATGGCCGATCAGGTTGCCGTTATGAAGGGTGGCCGCATTCTTCAATTGGGCACACCGGGCGACATTTACGACCGGCCGCAAAGCCGATTTGTCGCTGAATTTCTTGGTGCTTCCAACATATTTGAGGGCATCGCATCTGAGGATGGTAAAACGCTGCTCTTAAAGAGCGAACAGGGCAAGGTCGCTATTCCGCTGGACGTACCGCAGCCTGCGGCAAGACCTCTGACCTTATCGATCCGTCCCGAACGCATCGTGCCTATTACGAAAGGCCAAGGCTTGCTGGAAGGGCGCGTTGTCGGGGCCGTTTTCCGGGGAAATTACGCCGCTTATCAGATCGATATTCCGGCGTTGCGCCGCGAGATATTTATCTACCGACAGGCAGAAAGCAGCCTCGGTGAGCTTGCCTATCATCTCAATCAGGAAATTACGCTCAACTGGAAGCTGCAGGATGCGGTCGTGGTTGCGCCGGAATAATTGGAAGACAGGAATATGCAGAAGAGCGGCGCACGGATCGGCATCGATGTGGGCGGAACATTTACCGATTTTGTTCTGTTTGATCCGAATAAGAACAACCTGATCCATTATAAAGAACCGTCAACACCGGACGAACCATCGCGTGCTTTGATTCTCGGGCTGCAATCTCTTCTGCAAAAAGCCGATCTCAAGGCTGATGAAATCGACACTTTGATGCATGGCACAACTATCGGCCTCAACGCCATCATTCAACGGCGCGGCGCTAAAATCGCGCTGATCGTCAGTGAAGGCTATCGTGATATTCTCGAAATCGCGCGCAGCCGCATGCCTTCATCGTTTGATTTTCATGCCAGTAAAGAAGAACCGCTGGTGCCGCGTCATCGCATCCTTGAGATTGGTGCGAGACTGTCGGCCAAAGGTGACGTCACACAATTTGCCGATGATACAGCACTCGATGCGCTTGCAGATGAGCTTAAAGCGCTTGATGTCGAAGCCGCAGCCCTCGTGCTGATCAATGGCTATACCAACCCTGCTGTCGAGCGCGAACTTGCAGAAAAAATTTCTGCGAAAGCAGATGGACTTTCTGTCACTTCTGCCGCCGCCATCTGGCCTGAAATTCGCGAATATGAGCGCACCCTCGTTGCTTGCCTCAACGCCTATATTCAGCCACTCATGGGCCGCTATTTTGACGGCCTGAAAGCCGGCCTCGCCCGCGACGGCGTCAGCGCTCCTATACTGGTGACCGCATCCAATGGCGGCTCGCTCAGCCTGACATCGGCGCAAGAGCGTCCGGTTGAAACCATTCTTTCCGGCCCTGCTTCGGGTGTTATGGCTGCGGCGAGACTTGCCAAATCCGCAGAAGTCCATTCGATCATTACATTCGATATGGGCGGCACGTCATCCGATATCGCTGTCGCTCAGGATGGTGCAGCACAACTCGCAACCAAAACCGATATTGGCGGCCTCCCTCTGGTTCTTCCTGTGGTGGATGTTTCGGCGATTGGCGCAGGTGGTGGCTCAATCGTCTGGGTTGATGATCATGGCGTGCTTAAAGTCGGCCCGCGCAGCGCAGGCGCAATGCCCGGCCCTGTTTCCTACGGGCGCGGCGGCTCCGAACCAGCCGTTACTGATTGCTATCTGACACTGGGTTATATCGATCCGGCAGGCTTTCTCGGTGGCCGTATGCAGCTTAACAGTCAGACCGCAAAAGCCGCGCTTGACACCATCGGCCATCGTATCGGCTTTAACGGTGATCAGACAGCAGCGAAAGCTGCTGAAGGCGCGCTTGCTGTCACGACCGCAGGCATGGCGACTGAACTTTACAAGACACTTGCTTCGCGCGGGCTTGATCCAGCAACTTTCGCGCTCGTGCCGTTTGGCGGAGCAGGACCAACCCATGCCAATTTGCTGGCCGAAGAGGTGGGCATTTCTCACATTGTCATCCCGCCAGCAGCAGGAACCTTCTGTGCGCTGGGTGCAGCAGCAGCCGATCTGCGCCGCGACTTCGTGCGCAGCCTGCGTCGTGCGCTCAATGATGAAAGCGCTGGCCTGTTGGCTGAGACATTTACGGCACTTCAGGCGGAAGGCAGCCAATGGCTTAATGAGGAAGGCGAACAGAGCAGCGGACGACATTTCGATAAGGCCGCAGATATGCGCTATGTCGGTCAGGCTTATGAACTCCGCGTGGCACTCAACGACGTTTCAACCGACGCACAATCCCTTGCCGAGGCTTTCCATCGCGAACACGAGCGCATTTATGGCTTCCGTGATACGCAGGCTGAAGTCGAACTTGGCACCGCACGGCTCGCTGTCATTGGTATAACGCCTGAACTTCATGCACCCACAATTGCAGCGGGCACAGGCAAACCGCAACCCAAATCCAGCCGCCCGCTTTTTCACAAAGGTTCGTGGCTTGAAGCTGCCATTTTCAGCCGCCCTCACCTTGGCGCTGGCGATCAGATCAGCGGTCCGGCCATTATTGAACAGGAGGATACCACAACGATCCTCCTGCCCGGCTGGACCGCGCGCTGCGACCAATCCGGCAATCTGCATCTTGAAAGGCTGGCCCAATGAAACTCGATCCGGTCACACTTGCCATTCTCGGCAACAAGCTTGCAGCCATCAGCGAAGAAATGTGCCTGACATTGCAGCGCACTGGCCGCACACTCTACGTCAAAGAGACGGCCGATTTTGCCTGCGCTTTAGCAGGACTTGATGGATGCTTTTTCGCCTATCCGCGTTCTATCGGCGTGTCAGGATTTGTCGGCCTTGAATGCGGGCCAACAATTGATGCAGTCGGGCATCTCGAACCCGGCGATGTCATTCTGACCAACGACCCTTATCGCTCCGAAGGTCTTGCAACGCATTTGCCTGATCTGCACATGATCGAACCTTATTTCCATGAAGGCCGGATCGTCGCCTATGGCTGGTGCTTTGTGCACTGCTCGGATGTGGGCGGTCGTGTGCCGTCGAGCATATCTCCGGTCAATACGGAAATCTTTCAGGAAGGCCTTCGTATTCCGCCCGTTAAGCTGCTGAAGCGCGGAGAAATGTCGTCGGAAGTAAAGCTGTTTCTGGACGCAAACAGCCGCACACCAGAGGCCAATATGGGCGACATTCGTGCAATGCTTGCAGCCCTTGCAGCGGGTCGTCGTCGTTTTGAACAGGCAATTGCGCAACATGGCGTGGACGCAGTTGCTACTGCCAGCACAGACCTTGTTTCTTATGCCGCCGAAAAGGCACATGCGGTGCTGCGCAAGGTTCCGGCAGGAACATATGCATTCTCTGATTATCTCGATGATGATGCCGCCGGAAAACTGCCCGTTCGTATCGCGCTCAGCGTTACGTTCGAAGACGGCAAGGTGCATCTTGATTTCACCGGAACAGACCCGCAAGTCGCAACCGCTATGAATATTCCATCGCGCGGCAGGCCTCATGCATGGCTCACGCTGCGCGTGCTGGCCTTAGTCAACACGCTGGATGCAACGGTTCCACTCAATGTCGGATTGCTTGATCCGGTGCGTATCACAGCGCCTGAAGGCACACTTGTTAACCCCCAGGAGCCAGCAGCGACTGGTGTTCGCCACGCTGCCGCCATTCGTGTCAATGACGTGCTCAATGGCGCTTTTGGTCAGGCTTTGCCCGACATCATGCCTGCGGCTTCGTCCGGCACAGTTATCCCGGTGGTTATGGCTGAGCCGGATGGCAAAGGCGGTCGCCGCGTTCAGGTCATTGAACCCATGATCGGCGGCACGGGTGCACGCAATGGACATGATGGAGTTGATGGCCGCGACAGCGGCATCTCAAATCTTGCAAACAACCCCGTTGAAACCGTTGAGGCTGAACTCGGCATTGAAATTCTGCGCTATGCGCTGCGTCCGGATTCAGGTGGTGCCGGTAAATGGCGCGGCGGCTGCGGTATGGAGCTGACTTTCCGCATCCTGAGCGATGACAGCAATGTGCTTGGCCGTGGCATGGAGCGCCTGTTGTTTCGCCCGTGGGGTGCGCATGGCGGCAGAGCCGGATTACCCGGTGAGCTGATCGTCAATCGCGGCAAGCCAGACGAGCGCAGACTGGGTAAAATCGACGTTCTAACAGTCAACACTGGCGATACAGTAACATTTCTGACACCCGGCGCGGGCGGCTGGGGCAATCCGCTTGAACGCGACCCTGCGGCAGTCATGCGGGACGTAACCGACGGTTTTGTCTCGATTGATGCTGCATTCAGCGATTATGGAATTGTTATCAAGAACGGCCAGATTGATGAACCAGCGACCACAAAACAACGCGCAACATTGTCTGAGAAGTCCCCAATGGACGGTCGCGGACCAGAGCGCCAGCGCTGGGACGAGGTCTTTCAGCCAACACTGATGGATCGACTGAACCACGGATTAATCGCCCTGCCTGCTACCGTGCGTCAGCGCTACCGCAAGCAAGTCTTCGACACAGTGCTTGAACAATTGCCGGATGGGTTCCCGCGCATCGATGCAACGAAAGACGCCACGTCAGCAGCCCATGCAAAGCTTGCAACAGCAGTCGAACATTTAACTGAAAATTCCTGAATCATTCTGATCGGAGAACCGAAATGCCTATTTTGACAAGACGCAACTTCCTCGGTTCCGGCGCTATGCTGGGTCTGGGCCTTGCCGCTGGCAACCTGCCCCGCTTTGCGCAAGCACAGAGCGAAAAGGAAATCACCGTCACCGCTTTTGGTGGCGTCTGGGAAGAAGCAATCCGCACCTGCTTCGTCACGCCATTTGAAGCCAAATCAGGCGCGAAAGCCAATGTCGCCCTTGGTGGACCACCACAATGGCTGGCACAGATCGAAGCCGCCCCGCAAAAGCCGCCGCTTGACGTGCTGATCATGACACCGGACCTTGCTCTGACCGCAGCAAAAGCAGGACTGGTTGACGAGTTCACACTCGATAAGCTGCCTAACCTGGCAAAAATCCCACAGGAACTGACAGACTCCGTTGAAGGCAAAGGAACGCTGTTTGACTATGGTGTGGCTGGCATAACCTACAACAAGGATCGGGTAAGAAATCCGCCAAAATCCTTTGCCGAATTTGTTGATCGTGTCGCCAGCGGTGAGTTTGTCGCTTCGGTTCCATCGATCAGCTATGCAGTCACCCCGATCATGCTCATCTGGGCAATGGCAAAAGCGCTGGGTGGCGGCGTGGACAATGTTGATCCGTTCTTTAAGGCCGTCGAGAAGATGAAGGATAATCTCATCTACTGGGCAAGCCCGAATGATTTTTTCAATCACCTGTCGTCAGGCGAAGCCGATATCGGCATTTATTTCGATGGCCGCACCTGGAACCATTATGATGCAGGCGCCACCTGGATTGACTTCATCAACCCATCAGAAGGCGGCTCTCTGAACGGGCTTGCCGTGCAGAAGCCGAAAAATTCCAATCCGCTGGCGTGGGACTATATCAACGAAGTTCTTGATGCAGCCAACCAGACCAAATTTGCCGACATTATGAATTACGGCGTGACCAATGTTGACGTGGTTTATAGCGAGAAGCTCAAGCCGCGTATCACCCCATGGCAGAAGACTGCCTTCCCGCCTTATGAACAGATCGCCGAAGTTCGCAACGAATGGGTTGATCGCTGGAACCGGGAAATCGGTCAGTAAAGCAGCGCTTTGGCGCTTCTTGGAGTAAAAATATGAGCCAGACGAAATCACCAGACTCGATTGGAGCGAAAAGGCTGGCCTTACCGGGCTGGCTCCTTGCCTTGCCCGCTTTGGCGTTTCTGCTGGCCTTTTTCGTCCTTCCGCTTTTTGACAACAGCATTCGCAGTTTTGTCGATGCTGAAGGTGGCCTGACTTTCGCTCGCTATGCTACCTTGCTAACCGACCCGTTTTACCTGCGCATTATCGGTGAGACACTGGTGCTTTCCGGCGGAGTGACGCTGATATGTGTCGTGATTGGTTATCCGGTTGCCTATTTTCTGGTGCGAAAAGCTGGAAGATGGGCAAGCCTTATTGTGTTTTTGCTGATCGCACCGCTTCTGACATCCATTATTATGCGAACATATGGCTGGCAGGTTCTGTTTGCTCGTCGTGGCCTGATCAACAATCTGCTCGTGGACCAGCTTGGCATCATTTCCGCACCACTACGCTTCACCAATTCGCCAGAAATCACCATCGCTGCTCTGGTGCATGTGCTGGTCCCATTCATGGTGCTATCTATCAGCACTGTTTTGCAGGGGATTGATCGGCGGCTTGAGGAATCTGCGAAAATTCTGGGCGCCGGGCGCCTGCGCACCTTCTGGGAAGTTACCCTGCCGCTATCGCTTGATGGTATCGGCACTGGTGCCATTCTGGTGTTTATGATTGCCAATGGCAGCTTCGTGACACTCGTCATGCTGGGTGGTGGCCTGCAAACCTTGCCGCTGATGATCTATCAACAATTCAATACGACGCGTGATTTCGGCATGGCCAGTGCGATGAGTACCATCCTGCTGGTTGTCGCTGTTTCCTGCCTGTTTTTGCAATTGCGCCTCGTGCGACAGCGGGGAGCGTAAAGCAATGAAAATATTCGATAAAGACTGGGCCGGGATCGCACTGACCACTTTCATAGTCGCATTCTTCATTTTTATGCTGGCACCAATTCTGGTGGTCGTCGTGGTGTCCTTCACATCGGCGGGCTACGTATCTTTCCCGATCCCCGGCTGGTCGCTCAAATGGTTTGCGAATATTTTCGCCTATCAGCCTTTTGTTGATGCGATCTTCGTGAGCCTGAAAATCGGCCTCGGCGCGACTGTGCTTTCCTGCCTGATCGGCATTCCGGCATGTCTTTATCTGGCACGCTCGCGCGCCGGATGGGCGAATGCCATTATGACGTTCCTGCTATCCCCTTTGTCGATGCCAATGATCGTCATCGGTTTCGCGTCGCTGTTTTTTATGAGTTGGCTCGGGCTCGGCATTTCATTCACGGCACTTCTCATCACCCACACGGTGGTTTGCCTTCCTTATGTGGTGCGAACAGTCGCGGGTGTTTATGGCAATCTGCCACGACGCTATGAAGAAGCGGCAGCAATTCTCGGTGCCAATCCATTGCAGGTTTTCTGGCATGTGACCTTGCCATTAATCCGTCCTGGCGTGATGGCGGGGTCGCTGTTCTCATTCCTGACATCGTTCGACAATCTGCCAGTCAGCTACTTTTTCGCAAGCGCACAAACAAACACCCTGCCAGTTGTGATGTTGAGCTATCTTGAACACCAGTTTGACCCAACAATCGCCGCTCTGAGCACGTTACAACTGCTCATGGCAATTTTTACACTGCTGGTCGTTGATCGCATTTATGGCATCCGTAAAATGACCGTCGCAGCGTAAAACTTGTTGCGAACTATCTGAACCACCAAAGAAAGAACGCACATGCCTCGCGCTGCTGTTATTCAACTCTTTCACGAGGCCAATGCTTTCACGCCAGTCAAAGCAAACTATGAAGGATTTCTCTCCGCTCAGTATTTTCAAGGTGAAGATGTAAGACGCGAATTCGGCTCGACCAGTAACTGGCTCGGTGGCGTGACTGAAGCACTGGATGAAGCCGGATATGAAATTGCCTATGGCGTCTGCACCGGATGTCTGCCGGGTGGCACACTTGAAACTGAGAGCTATCACCGGCTGGTTTCAGAGATCATTGAATCACTTAAAGATATTGTTGCGGATGGTCCGGTAGACGTTGTGGCGCTCTTGCTACATGGTGCTTTGGTGGTTGACGGCGTTGCTGCACCCGAGACCGACCTTGCACTTAAAGTTCGCGCCATCGTCGGATCAGATGTTCGCATAGCAGTTCCGCTCGATTTCCATGCCAATGTTGAGCCGATGCTGCCTTATGTCGTCGATGTAGTCATTGGTGGCAAATTATATCCGCATGCTGATACGCATGCACGTGGCAAGAAGCTTATGCAGCTCGCACTTGATCCTGTGAAATGGAAGACCCGGCGTTTTCGACTGCCCGTCGCTGCACCTATGAGCGCACAAACAAGCGATGCGGAACCGTTTAAAAGCCTAGTTACGCTGTCTAATGAAATCGAGCGTCGCGATGGTCTTGCTGATGTGGTGGTTATGGGCGGCTTTCCCTATGTGGACTCTGATGAGGTCGGGAGTTCGGTAGTCGTAACCGGAACTGATGACGAGGCCATGAAGCAAGTCTATCGCGACATGGCCGAAGTGATCTGGCAAAAGCGAGAAGCGATCACCCGGCCAGCGTCTTCATTTGAAAAAGCGGCAAATGAAATCTATGCGTGTGCAGCGCGAGGGCGTGTTGTGATTGGGGATGCTGGCGATAATCCCGGCTCCGGGGGCGTTGCCAATGTCGCTGATATTTTTGCAAGTCTTTCGGCGCAGGATTTACCCTTCGCAGCGGGTTTTATGGTCGATGGCGAAGCTGTATTGGCCGCGCAGGCAATTGGCGAAGGCAATCGCGGCGCGATCGCTATGGGACACCTTCAAAATGGTAAGCCATTCGTCGTTGATGCATTCGTGGAGCGCGTCACTGATGTTCGTTATCGCAATGAGGGTGCAAATTTACATGGCGAATTATTAGAGGGGGGCTTGGGTGCAGTTCTTCGTGTTCGTGATGCTGGCCATATCGTGCTCGTTACTGAGCGCATTCAAGCATATGATACGCAGGCCTTCCGTAGTCTTGGTATCAATCTTGAAAGCAAGGCGATTATCCACGTTAAATCGAGCAACCACTTTCGCACGTCATTTACGCCATTGGCAGAGCAAGGCGTCTTTGTCGTTGATAGTGGTGGCTATGCTTCGACGGACGCTACCAAGTTTCCGTTCACCAAGCGCGCAACCCGCATTCTTCCGCTAGCACCACTCGACAAAAGCGATTGGGATCGTCAGGTCGCAGAAGAATGCGAGATTGCATGTCGCACGCTATGATGCGTAGTCTTTGGCGATCTCCCCACCTTTGATGACAAATCGCAGGTGATCAGCAAAATTTTCCAAAGTGCCTTTGTCAAGCGGATTGGCTGAAAGAATATTGAGATCCGCGCGGTAACTTTCTTTAACAAACCCAATTTCATTTTCCAGCCGAACGAGTGCGGCCGCCGTACTTGTTGCGGCACGAAGCAGATCGAGTGGCGGCACAACGTCGGCTCGCAGTGCGAACTCATGCAATTGGCGAGAATGCATCGGCCCAATCAGATCGGTGCCATACACCATGGGAACACCGGCACGATAGGCAAGTTCAACAGCATAAAGACCAGAGTCGAGGACCAGCTTGATCTTATCCATCCGATCTTTTGGAAAGCCGCTTTCGGCCCCCACTTCCGCCAGCGCACGGAAGCATGAAAGCGTTGGCGTGAGGAAACTCCCAGCTTGCTTCATCAGTGCGACAGTCTCTTCATCGAGCAGGTTGCCATGTTCAATAGAGCGGACACCATTGCGCACTGCACGCGCGACTGAGCGCGCTGTATACGTGTGAGAAACGACATAGAGGTCGGCCATATTGGCCTCGTCTACGATTGCTGCGATTTCATCTTCAGAAAACTGATCCGACGTGATGCGGTCGGTTGGAGACGAGATACCGCCATTGGCCATAATCTTGATGTGGTGCGCGCCACGTCTGATCTCATCGCGCGCGGCACGACGAACCTCGTCGACCCCGTCACAACGTCGGCCAAGGCTCACCTGCGTATAGGTTTCATCCGTCCGATCCACACCCATTGCACGGTGATCGCCATGACCGCCGCTAGCCGAAAGCGCCTTGCCTCCATAAAGGAGCCGTGGCCCTGAAATCAGTCCTTCTTCGACCGACTGCGCAAGACCAAAATCCGCACCACCAACATCGCGCACAGTGGTAAAACCACGCGAGAGCATTCCATCAAGCACCTTCGCCGCACGCGTTGCAACATACATAGGAGACTGGCGCGGAAGCTCACTGAGATTGGCGGTGTAAGCAGTGGCATGGACATGAGCGTCGATCAGCCCCGGAATAATAAAAGCGCCTTTGAGATCAATCCGGTTCGCATCAAGCTGCGAAAGCTTGCCAGTGTCAATTTCACGGATAAAGCCATTTTCCAGAATGAGGTTTTGATCGGCTTGAATATCTCCGCTTTCAACATCGACGACATTCGCATTCTCAAGAATTGTAATCACTGTAGTTTTTCCTGTCAGAAAAATTGAAAGCGGCAAAAGCCGAACTGGTTATCAGCCCGGCTTTTGTTGCGTGGTTCGGCTTATTTTTCTGACCAGCCGACCCGGTTGAGAAAGATATTCTCGTTGGGTAAAGGCGTGAAATCCACGTTCTTGGCGGCGCCATAAAGTACCGAAGCCTGATAGAGCGGGATGATATAGTTTTCGGCAGCAACGATCTCATGCACCGACTTATAAAGTTCAAGACGACGTTCCGGGTCAATCACGGTTCGCGCTTCATCCAATGCCTTGTCCAGACGATCATCCTTGATCGTTGACCAGCTGCTTGACGAGTGCAGAAGCGGATAAAGCGTCCCATCTGCATCCTGACAGCCGCAGCTCCAGCGCCCAAAAGCTGCCGAAGGAATTGTGTCGGAGCCGGATTGCATTTGCTGCATCCAATTGCCCATATCAGTCGTTGAAATCTTCACATTAAGGCCGACTTCATTGAGCATCTGCTGGATTGCCTGAACCACGCGCTGATCGTAGGTTGGTGTGGTGAGCAGAGTGATTTCAGTTTTTGCAGCATCACCAACCTCGGCAACAAGCTCTTTAGCCTTCTCAGGATTGTATTCCGGTGCCTTAATGCCTTCGACAAAGCCAAATGAAACCGGGGACGTCAGCTCGTCAATCGGTGCATCGTAACCGCCGAGAATGCCTTCAACGATACCCTGTTTGTCTATAGCATGGGCAATTGCCAGACGAATGCGCGGATCATCAAGCGGAGCTTTGTTGACGTTGAGCGAGAAGAACGCAATGCGCTCGCCGCGCACTGGCAAAACCTTGCCCTGCCCCGATGCTTCAAGCTGAGCTGCAAGATCATTGTCAAGGTTGCTGGCGAGGTCTGTTGTTCCCGACTGCAGATTGGCGATACGGGTTGAACCATCCGGAACTGCGCGGAAGGCGACTTTCGGAAATTCGCCCTTCGTGCCCCAATAATCATCATTGCGATCAAGCAGAACTTCCACGCCACGGTTCCAGCTTGCAAGCTTATAAGGGCCTGACCCCACTGGCTTGATATTGAACTCATCCTTGCTGACGGCATCAACCACATGTTTTGGCACGATGGAAAGCTTGGTGAGCTGCGCAAGTAATACCGGATATGGCCCCTTTGTCGTCACGACAACGGTTGTATCATCCTTAGCGACGGCATCGGCGATCTGATTAAACTGACCAATTTGCGGGCTCGCAAAAGCCGGGTCAATAATGCGCTTGATGCTGAAAGCTACATCTTCAGCGGTTAGTGGCTTGCCATCGTGAAACTTCACGTCATCGCGGATTTTGAACTCAATCTCTGCATCGGAAAGATATTTCCACTCCGTCGCAATCTGCGGCGTGATCTCGCCCTTGTCGTCACGCGTCAGCAGATTATCGAAGATATTGCGATAGACATTAAAGCTGTCGGTATTCCACTGCACATGCGGATCAAGTGAGCTCGGCTCAGCAATGAAATCCACCGCCAGCACGTCTTTGGCATTGGCATTATAAGGCACAGCGATGAGTGGTGTTGCTGCAAGCATTGCAGCGACAAGGGCATTTTTAAAGCGCATCAATATATCTCCCGTGAGTTCCCCGATTTAGCGGCTGAATACGACACTTTGCCAATCAAACTGTAAAACTGACATCTTAGTTTTAAGATATGCAATATTAATATCGAATACTGTCATCATATAAAAATCGACGCAACCAGCACGCTTTCTAAATCTAAAGGCAAAAGAAAAAAGTGATTTCGTTTTTAGGTCCGAAAGAGAAACAGTTGATTTATAGGAATTGTAAAGGCAACATGCGCTTGTTTCATCTTGAACGCGATATGGAGATAAATTCTTCACTTCGGCGATCAGGAAAGAAAAATATGTTCTTTTCTTCGTGTGAAAGAGATTTCAAAATACAAAACTGAGAGGTCAGTTATAAATGTTGGATATTGATGCCTATATATCCCCTATTTCACTTGAAGGTAAGGGAGACCTGGCGGAAAAGGCGCTACGAAGTGCAATTGTAAACTGCATTCTGGCGCCGGGCGAGCGGCTGTCGGAATCTGCACTTTCTACTGAATTTGCACTCGGACGCGGTGCACTCCGCGCCGCTCTCGCGCGTCTTAAGGCAAGTGGACTCGTGTCATCGTCGGCACGTAGCGGTTGGGTTGTTACGCCAATTTCTGCGGGAGAAATCCGCGAGTTAAGCGCAGCAAGACGGCACTTGGAACCGTTGCTTTTCGCAGCCGTACTGGATGATGCATCGATCCAACGACTGATCGCGCTTGGAGAAATGCATTCCGCACTCACTCAGCGCAATGAACTTGGTGGCGACATTCTTCCCACGATCCGCCGCTATGAGCGCGAAATATTGGAGCTTCTCGCGACGCGTCTCAATATGCCGATTGTTTCGGGTTGGCTGATTGACCTTTGGGATCGCGCCGTAAGGCTGGTTAACTTCTTTGAGAAAACGGGGCGTGTCAGACTGGTTCCTGCCAACCGTTCGCTTTTGATCAGCGCGATTATTGAGGGCCGCAAGAGCGAGGCTCTGGAATTGTTTGGTGCGGCAAACACGGCGCTCGAAACCTATCTGCTCGACCGCTTTCTTGAATCAGAAGCGATGGTCGGCACGAAACCTATCCGCCGCAATACGGGCAAAAGCAAAACAGAAAAACAAACGCGTTCAGAACCAACCTTAGAGAAACCAGGGGCATTATAGATATGAAAGTAGCGAGCCGTTCGATCCGCTCCGCCATTACAGGCCTCATTCTGGCCTGTTCACCGCTGACCATGACCACAGCTTTCGCCAAGGATCAGCTGGTCATTGATCTCGTGAACGAACCATCCTCGCTTGATCCACACAAGCAGTGGAACCCGGACAGCTACTACGTTTACCGCAATATTTTTGACAATCTGGTGACCCGCACAGACGATGGTGAGATTGCACCGCAGATTGCGAACGAATGGAAATATAATTCGGACGATGAGATCGTCTTTAAATTGCGCGACGATGTGAAATTTCACGACGGCTCGCCACTGACCGCTAAAGATGTTGCCTTCAGCATCAACCGCATCATCAATCCTGCCTTTGCCAGCCCGCAGCTCGGCCAATTCAATAAGATTGTTTCGGCGCAAGCCTCTGGTGATCATGAAGTGATCGTTAAAACGGATGGTGCTTATCCAGCACTGCTTGCGCAGCTTGTAAAACTGTCGATCGTCCCTGAGAAGGTCGTTGAGGCGCAAGGCGACGATGCCTTCAATGCAGCACCTGTTGGCTCTGGCCCTTATAAGTTTGTAAACTGGCAGCGCGGTGTATCCGTCGCGCTCGAACGCAATGATGATTACTGGGGCGAAAAAGGCGCTTTTAAAACTGCCGAGTTCCGCGCGGTTCCTGATGCCGCGACCCGCATCGCCAATCTGCAATCTGGCACCACCGATCTGGCTGTTGGCCTTGATGCCGACCTTGCAACCCAGGTTGAGGGTTCGGCCAATGCCAAGCCTTTATCCGTTCTGACCGAGCGTGTTGGCTATGTAAAACTTAACCCGAACCTGCCGCCTTTTGATGATAAGCGCGTCCGCGAAGCTGTGGCGCGCGCAATCGATAAGCAAGCGATTACCGAAGGTCTTCTGGGCGGTGTTGATAAGCCTGTCGCGCAAATGGTGACGCCATCGCATTTTGGCTATGTCGAAGGCATTGAAGGATATGCTTACGACCTCGAAAAAGCCAAGCAGCTTATCGAGGACGCCAGTGCGACTGGTAAGGCTGTGAACTTCGCAACGGCACCCACATTCGATCAGCGCATCGTACAGGCTGTGGCTCAAATGATTGGTGAGACGGGACTAACCGTCAACATCGAAACGACTGATATGGCGACCTATCTCAAGCGCGCTCAAAGCGAGCCTGCAAGCCAGCCAGCCATTGCGTTTGGACGTTGGTCTTGTGCCTGTCAGGATGCCGATGGCGTGCTCTTCCCGCTTCTGCACTCGTCCAGCTCCTGGTCTTCGACAAACAATCCTGAAATCAACAAAGCGCTGGAAGCCGCACGCGGCACGCTGGACGAAAAGATCCGTCTCGAAAACTATAAGACGGTCAGCAGTTTCGTTGCCGAAGACGTACCGCTCGTGCCGCTTTATCAGGCTGCGATCATTTATGGCGCAGCAAAGCAGCTTGAGTGGAAGCCGACTGCCAATGAAAGCCTCTTCCTGAACCGCATGAGCTGGCAGGACTAGAGCGCATCCCGAAAAGTGTGAAACGGTTTTCGGATAAAGATGCACTCCAAACATGAAAGACTGGCGCAGACATGCGCCAGCCTGCAATAAAATAACAAGGGAACGATAACCGCAGTGCCAGCTTTTTTCCTGACCCGCATTGTGCAGGCTCTGATCGCCATTCTTGGCGTGATGACACTGATCTTCTTTCTGCAACGCCTCGCTGGCGATCCCGTTCTGCTGCTTGTTCCGCAGAATGCGACACTGGCTGATATTGACGCAATGCGGACAGCACTTGGCTTTGATCGGCCTCTTGCTGTTCAATATCTCGAATATGTGCGGGGTCTACTAACCTTTGATCTTGGTCGCTCCTATGTGCAAAACGTCTCCGTCTGGACACTGATTGCGAGCCGTTTGCCCTACACGTTGCTGCTGGCCGGTGGTGCGCTCGTCGTTGCGATCGGCCTTGGCATTCCGTTGGGTGTCATCATGGCGGTGCGTCGCGGACGCGCTGAATCAAAAGCAATCATGGGGATTGTTCTGGCAGGGCAATCGATGCCGACTTTCTGGAGCGCGATCCTGATGATCATGGTGTTTGCGGTCTGGCTCGGATGGTTGCCACCATCCGGCGCGCGCGACTGGCCAAGCCTTATCATGCCATCCATTGCACTCGGGCTTTTGTCCATGGCCACATTTGCGCGCGTTGCACGGACCGCCGTTCTAGATGAGTTGGAAAAGGATTATGTGCGTACCGCCCATGCCAAGGGCGTGCCGATAACGCGCATCGTCATGCGTCATTTGCTGCGTAACGCCTCCATTCCGGTTGTCACAGTCGCTGCACTCGAAATTGCCAATCTTCTGGCAGGAGCCGTGATCGTAGAAACTGTCTTCGCATGGCCGGGGCTTGGACAATTGACTGTACAGGCAATTGCTGCGCGTGATTTCATGCTGGTTCAGGGCGTTGTTCTGTTGGGTGCAGTGACTGCAATTGTGCTCAATCTGATTGCCGATGTTCTCTATAGCATTATCGACCCTCGCATTCGAATGGGGGGGCAGGCATGACATCTCTTACGTCATCAAAAAGCACATTCGCCAAATGGTCGAAGAGATTGCCACTATCCGTTTCGCCCTTTCTCGCAATATTGATCCTGTTGCTGCTGATCGCCATCTTTGCGCCCTTTTTTGCTCCTTTCGATCCAAACAAGCAAAACTTGCTCGCTCGCCTTAAACCACCGGGTTTTGAAAGCCGCGGTGTTGTCTATTACCTTGGCTCCGACGAGCTTGGCCGCGATGTATTAAGCAGGCTTATCTATGGTGCTCGTATTTCGCTTTTCGTAGCGATTTCATCGGTCGTCCTTTCGGGTATTCTGGGAAGCATTCTTGGTATGCTGGCTGCTTTTTATCGCGGCTGGACTGAAACAATCATCATGCGACTGGTCGATATGGTGCTTTCTGTCCCGGCTATTTTGCTTGCAATCATTACGGTTGCCATTTTGGGGCCAAGCCTTGCCAATGTGGTGATCGTACTCGCCCTCACGCGTTGGCCACGCTATGCACGCGTTGCCTATGGGCAAACGCTTTCGGTCGCAAACATGCCCTATATGCGCCTGTCTCGCTTCATGGGTGCGGGCTGGCTGCGCTTATTATGGCGGCATATTCTTCCGAATATTGCGGGCGCGCTCATTGTTGTTGCAACGCTCGAATTCGGGTTGATGGTCTTGTTTGAGGCGGGTTTATCGTTCCTCGGGCTGGGTGTGCAACCACCAACTGCAAGTTGGGGCGCAATGCTCTCGACCGGACGCAACTACGTCGCTTCCGCTTGGTGGATCGCAACATTTCCGGGCCTCACTTTGTTCCTGCTCGTTCTTTCCATCAATCTTATCGGCGATCATATCCGCGACTGGCTCGACCCGCGCGGCAGATAGGAGTTTATCCGTGAATTTCGAAAATGAATTCAAAGGCAAAAAAGTCATCGTAACCGGTGCGGGTGGCATCATTGGCAGCTGGATTGCCAGTGCCTTTGCAAAGGAAGGCGCAGTCCTCTGCTTGACCGATCAGGATCGGGCCAAGATTGATGTACGGATTGCTGAACTGCCCGGCGAAGGCCATTTTGGTATTGTTTCCAACCTCACCGACGCAGACTCAATTGTGAGCTTTGCTAAGGCTGTCGGGGAACGCTGGGGCGCACCAGACATTCTCATCAACAATGCTGGTATTTATCCGTCAGACTTTCTGCTCGATATTTCGCTTGCCGATTGGGACCGCATCATGGGCGTCAATTTGCGCGCTCCATTCCTGCTCTCACAGCTTTTTGCAAAACAGATGGTGGACAACAAAACAGCCGGTTCTATCGTCAATATATCGTCGGGTGCTGCGCGCAAAATGCGCACCACCGTCGTTCCATATTGCACCTCCAAAACGGCGCTTGATCGCCTGACTAAAGGCTTTGCACTTGAACTTGCCGAATATGGCATTCGGGTTAATGCTGTCGAACCCGGCTTTGCAACTGGAAGCGATGTCAGCCCGTTATCCGATGAACACGTCAACACCGTAACCGCATCAATCCCGCTTGGGCGCGCCTCTTCAGCCCCCGATGTCGCATCAGCCGTGCTCTATGTGAGTTCTTCGGCGTCCTCTTATGTGACGGGCGCGACACTGACGGTCGATGGCGGCAATTCGATAGGTTCCTCGGCGGTATTCCAGCAGAAAAAGAAAGCGCTATGACCGAAAGGCTCGATGTCAAATCGCCATGGCCGAACTATCAGTGGCCTTCCGGAAAGCAGTCCGCGACGCTGTTGTCTGTCGATGTGGATGCGCATGTTCCGTTCATGTGGACACATCGCGACGTGGTGCCTGATCGTCTGGCAACGCTGGAAATCCGCAAGTTCGGTCCCCGTACCGGGCTTTATCGACTCATCGACCTTTTTGCGCGATACAACGTTAAAGCCAGTTTCTATGTGCCCGGACTGACCGCTGAAACAAACCCCGAAATCCTGCCGACATTGATTGAAGCGGGACACGAAGTTGGCCTTCATGGATATTTCCACGAGATCGTCGCCGATGTGTCAGACGCCGAGTTTACCGGAGCACTTGAAGCAAGCATTGAATTGTTCGTTAAACAGACAGGCAAAAAGCCAGTGGGCTTTCGTTCTCCTGCATGGGAAATCACGCCGCACATGCTTCGCGAAATTAGGCGTGTGGGTCTGGCCTATGACTCGTCTCTTTCCGGTTTTGATCATCCCTATGAGATCGACGGCATTACAGAAATTCCAGTGCAATGGGCAACCGACGATGCCATTTTCTTCAAGTTTGAGGGTGGAGGGCGCGACAAGTGGCCGTTTCAGTCTGGACAGCCCATCTTGCAGGACTGGATCTGCGAATGGCGCACCCTTCACCGCTTTGGCGGACTGTTTACCCTCACAGTCCATGACTGGATTTCAGGCCGTGCGCAACGCATCGCACTTCTTGAAGAGCTCCTAGACAACATAACCAGTCAAAGCGATGCATGGGTAGCCACAGCGGCCGAAATCGCAGTCTACCATAAGGCATCCGCCAATCTCGGACGTTTTGCTGTCGATGCAAATATCCCCGCTGCCATTGGAAACCGTAGATTTGGACAGGCGAATGGCTGAGAGCTGGGCAATCCAAAAAAAGCAGAGCGTAAGTGAAGGCGGCATGGTTGCCTGCCAGAATTGGCTCGCAGCGGATGCAGGTGCGGCTGCTTTGCGTCGCGGTGGCAACGCTATGGACGCTGCCGTAACAACTGCATTGGTCTTAAGCGTCGTCGAGCCGTGGCTATCGGGCGTGGGCGGAGGCGGTTTTTTGCTCCACGCTGATGGAAAAAAAGGCACTATAGATGCGCTTGATTTCAACGTCGTGTCGCCACGCAATATCGATCCAGATGACTATCGGCTTGCACCGGGTAGCGATGGTGACTGGTTCAACTGGCCTAAAGTCGTCGAGGACCGAAACCTCATCGGTTATAGCTCCATCTGTGTACCGGGTGCGATAGCGGGCCTTGCATCCGCATTGGAACGCTTCGGCTCGATCAGCTTTGCTGATGCGCTGCAACCCGCTATTCAGCATGCGCAGCGCGGTTTACAAATTGACTGGTTCACCACGCTTTGTCTGGCTATTGATAGCGAAGGTTTGAACCGCTTTCCTCCCTCAAGTGCTCTCTTTCTCGATCATGGGCGTGCGCCGCGTGTTCCTGAAACGGATTCACCGCACAGCATTCCTATGCCCAAAAAAGCCGCCATGCTGGAACGGCTGGCTAACGCAGGTGCGCGAGATTTTTATGAAGGTGAGATTGCTGAAAAGCTGGTCAAAGATTTGCGTGATGGCGGTTGCCGCATCGACAAAAATGATCTCATTCAGTTTGAGCCGCAGTGGAAAAAGCCGCTGACCATCGATTATCACGGCTCGTCAATACATGCCATGCCCGGGCTTTCCGGTGGGCCAACGCTCAAACACGTTCTTGAAGAATTGAGCCGCACGCTACCGAGCGAAAATGCACTTTCTGGTAAAACAGCGCTCGCCTTTGCGCGCGCAATCCGGCGCGCCTCTGAAGAACGATTGAGAACACTCGGCCATGGTAGCAGCGGCGAGAGTTGCACGACCCATATCAGCGTTGTTGATCGTGATGGAACGATGGTGTCACTCACCAACACTCTGTTGTCACGCTTTGGTTCCAAGGTGGTTTTGCCCTCACTTGATCTGCTCATGAACAACGGAATGATGTGGTTTGACCCGCGACCCGGTCAGCCAAATTCTATTGCGGCAGGCGTTAAGCCACTCGCCAATATGTGTCCGATCATTACCTGCAAAGATGGCTCACCGCATATAGCGCTTGGCGCTGCGGGCGGTCGCCAGATAATGCCAGCAGTGGCCCAGATATTATCTTATATCGATATTTTCGGCATGTCGCCGGAGGTGGCGTTTCATGCACCGCGCATTGATGCCAGCGGGGTTAAGCTGCGCGTGAGCGAACGCGCACAGCCCAACGTTGCGGCCCGACTAAGCGAAGAATTTCCAGTCGAGATTATTGGAGACACGCTTTATCCGGTGAACTTCTCGATCCCTTCAGTTGTGATGCGTGAAGATGGCCACAATATCGGCATGGCGCATCCCTACCATCCGTGGGCAGCAGTAAGCACGGAGGAAGCATGAGCAAACATGTGCTTACAGTCGATGGGCTTGTCATCCAGATTGCCGGTCAACCCGTGGTGGATGGTGTCAGCTTTCATGTCAATGAAGGAGAAATTCTCTCTGTTGTGGGCGAATCCGGTTGCGGAAAATCATTGACCGCATTTTCAGTTATGGGGCTACTTCCCAAGGTCGCAAAGGTAGCTTCAGGCAGCATTCGCTTTGGCGTAAAAGATCTGCTGAATATCCCCGAAAGGAAACGGCGTAGCCTACGCGGCAATGATTTGGCTATGATATTTCAGGAGCCAGTTGCTTCACTCAATCCACTGATGAAAATCGGCAAGCAGATTGAGGAAAGCCTTATCGTGCATCGCAATTTGAGCGGTAAAGCAGCCCGCCATGCCGCTATCGCCATGCTTGAAAAAGTTGGTATTCCAGAGCCGGAAATTAGGGCCGGGCAATATCCTTTTGAGCTATCCGGCGGCATGTGCCAGCGCGCAATGATTGCTATGGCACTGATTTGTCGACCTAAACTGCTGATAGCAGACGAGCCGACAACTGCTTTGGATGTGACCATTCAAGCGCAGATACTTGACCTGATGAAGAATCTACGCGACGAGACTGGAACTGCCATTCTTCTAATTACCCATGACATGGGCGTGGTAGCCGATATGGCTGACCGCGTAGCAGTGATGTATGCAGGGCGCGTGATCGAACAGGCTCCCGTTGAAGCGATTTTTTCTCGGCAGGAGCATCCCTATACGAAACTTCTGCTCTCAACCATTCCGCGGATGGAGGGTGCGCCTAAAACCCATCTACCGACAATTGAAGGCATTGTCCCCGACATAGGTTCATGGCCCGATGGATGCCGCTTCGCACCACGTTGCCCAATTGCTGAAGATCATTGCAGTGCGCAGATACCGCAATTGTCGCCACGCATTGACGTTGGCGCTGCTGCTTGCTGGCGTTCACAACATGTGGGAGCGTTGCTATGAGCGACATGCTACTTTCAGTCGAAAATCTCAAAGTCCATTATGCCATTCGCGGTGGCTTGCTGGGGCGGGCCATTAATTACGTCAAAGCCGTTGATGGGGTTAGCCTCCATATTGCAAGAGGCGAAAGCGTTGCACTGGTTGGTGAATCCGGCTGCGGAAAATCCACTCTGGGCACTGCAATCTTAGGCATGACGAAAGCAACGTCTGGCGAAATCAGTTTTGACGGAAAGCCAGTAGCGCACGGCATGTCAGAAACCATACGCGCGCTTTCGCGGGATATTCAGATCGTGTTTCAAGATCCGGCGTCTGCGCTTAATCCCAAGCTTACAATTGGTGAAAGTATTGCCGAACCACTTGCGATCCATAAGATCGGCACATCCGCAGAACGTCGCGCCCGTGTCGCAGAATTGCTTAAACTGGTTGGGCTTCACCCCGAACATGCGCAGCGCATGCCCGGTGCCTTTTCCGGCGGGCAAAGACAGCGCATCGTGATTGCCCGAGCGCTTGCACTTAATCCCAAGCTGATGATTTTGGATGAGCCAGTTTCGGCGCTCGATGTCTCCATCCGTTCGCAGATTCTCAATCTGCTCCTTGACCTTCAGAACCAGTTTGGCCTTTCCTATCTGTTCATCAGCCATGATCTTTCGGTGGTACGGCATTTTGCAGATCGAGTAGCTGTCATGTATCTGGG
The DNA here is from genome assembly GCF_014397025.1 of Ochrobactrum sp. Marseille-Q0166. Lineage (NCBI taxonomy): Bacteria > Pseudomonadati > Pseudomonadota > Alphaproteobacteria > Hyphomicrobiales > Brucellaceae > Ochrobactrum > Ochrobactrum sp. Marseille-Q0166. The sequence goes on from NZ_JACJUO010000003.1 coordinate 381,891, forward strand.
ACGTATCGTTGAGACGGGCAAAACATCAGAAGTGTTCGATAAACCAGCGCATCCCTACACTGAAGCACTGATTTCAGCCATTCCTCTGCCTGATCCCATCGCTCAACGACAACGTAAGCGCATCGTCCTGTATGGCGATCTGCCTAGCCCCGCCAATCCGCCAAAGGGCTGTGGTTTTTCCACGCGCTGTCCCATCGTTTTTGCTGACTGCCATCAAACGCCGCCCCACTTAACTGCAATAACTCAGACTAGACATCTCGCCTGCTATGCACATGCGAAGTGAGATCTTTGGATAACGAGTGTCCGGCTTCCAAACTTGATTTAGACACACTGCAATGCAATTATCAGATATTGTTAATAGTCAATGTCAGGTGCAATTCAATCCCGACCAGGTTACCCAGCTTCGCTTTTAGATTGCCAGTCAAGAATCCATTCGTAGGGCTCAGGGAAATATTAATTGCGCAGGAATGCAGGTCCACGATACACTCTCATTGGTTGATCAATCTTCGGCGAAAACCGACAAGCTATTATGTCCGCTTGTGTTGGAGCAAGCTCATATGATGAGTCTCGATGCATCCTGACCGAGCATTATAGCGGGCCTGAAAGAACTTGAATGGCTCGGATACCGTTCTGGCGCCAAGTTTTTTATCCAGAATTTGCATAATCCTTACTTTGTCTGACAGGCTGGTGTTTATTCCGAAAATGATACCGTCTAGCGTATCATAATCATATGTGTATGTCCGACCTTCAGGTGTTTCGTGGATGCCCAATATATCGGAAATCACGATCCGGAGTTCTTCCTCATGTCGCCAGTCTGGTAGTTTTCGAAGGAGTGGCGGTGCGAAATTACCCCAATAGCCGCTTCGCCATGATTCTTGCTTGTCTTGGTTGAGGTGTTCCGCAAGAGTTGATATGTTGCCTTCATAATCACTAAACCAGTCGCGGCGAAGCTGTTCCACGGGTAAGCGACCAATGTTTGTGAAAAATTCAATCTGCTGTTCCTGTACAGCATAGCACACCGGTTCGAGCGGCATATTTTGGCTGCTTCTTGTAATGCCTCGTGCTCCATAACCGTTGGGACCGTGTAGGCGAAGTTGCATACCGCCGGTTGTTTGTTGTTTTCGGAACACAAGACAGCACCCACGATGATTGTCTGCATAGTAGCTCCACATCGCTGCATTATCATGCCGCGTCGAAAAGCATGCAACAAACCATGGAGGATATACAAGCTTCAAAAGGTTGCTGAGGTATTCTGAGGTGAATTCGAAAAAGAGACTTTCGCGCTTCGGATTCAAAGAATTTGCATTCTCAATGGCCGTCAAAATTGTCATTTGCTGAGCCATGTGCTGCTGAACTTCATGAATGACATCGAGACCAATAATAGAATACTTTTCTCGAATTTCTGGATTTGTTGCCTGGAGCGTGCGAATGACTTTGACCGCCGCCGCTGAATCGGGTGGTCCCCCGTCGGTAGATGGGACCAATGCTCGATCTTCGAAGGCTTTTTGAATCAAGTATAGCCAATCTAAATGAACTGCCCGGAGTAACTGCTGCAATTCTGTGAAACTAATGTCACGGTCTGCCTTCGCAAGGAAATCAAGTAAGGCAGTATGAAGATCACTAGCTTCGACGGCCGTTATACAAGCTTGGCATAACGATTTTACCTGAGATGTTGGAAAATTGTGTAGTGACTGAAATACGGCAATCGTATCTGACGGTAAGCATTCTGTATCCCGACTTAAGAGGGCTTCAAAGAAACGATTGTGAATGCAAATAATGTAGTGACGCAACAGGTTGCGCCAAGTTACACGATCTCCTCGCCAATAGATCTGTCGCAGACCTTCCATCGGATCGTTGAGATACTCAGGTGGTGAGAAATAAACAGTCTGGCGCTCCAACTCTTCGTGCTCACCAAGCAGTGACTGAATTGAGCGATATCTGAAAACGGCATTGCAAAAGTGCGAATCTGAAGTCATTTTAATCACTTAGCACACGGTTTGATAACGCTGTAGGATTAACGACCACATAGCGTGTCGTAGGCTATCCAACGATAGGTTCTACCCGATGTATCATGACTAATATCTCTGACCCCCTTGCTGGCGCATATGATCCGTTGACGCCCCATCAAGCTAATTGTCGCGACGCGCGCTAGCTTTGTACCGTGGTTGAAGTCAAAGGGTGCCTCAAAGTGGAATTCCTGTCCGATCTGCGATTTTCTTTTTGATGAATCCCTTCGCGAGGTCCTGCAAAAGGTCAAGCGTGAAGCCTTTTGCGGATAGTGCCCCCTCCTTCGTCTTTTTCCAGATTTCTGGGTCTCTTACACTTCCTATGAAGTCGTGTCCTGCCCAAGTCAGCCGCGTCGGCATGACATGGTCAAACGGAAACTCATCGTCTGGAACGGTGTCGCCGTCAATGAGCCGGGCCTCAAGGAGTAATCGAAGATGCTCGGCAATGACCTGTGGCTCGTGAGCCCTCGATTCAATCTCGACTTCGCTGCCAAAGCCTTGATCTAACTCTTCAATCTGCAAAAGTAAATCCCGCATCAAGTCCATATCCCGTTTCAAAAGCATCCCCGAATGTTGTTGAGAAAAGAGCCGACTCGATTGATAGGCAGCTCCAATAAATACTACCTTGGATATATGATCAAAACAGCTTTAGACAGACGTGTTTCTCTGGCGCTTGAGGGCGAAGTCATTGAACGTCGCCTTAGTGAACTGCGTGGTATGCCCTATGTCGTTTTGCTCGGCGAGCCAGGAATTGGAAAATCCACCGCGCTCGAATATGAAGCAAATCAGGAAAAAGGAGAGCTTCTGACCTGCCGTGAGGCTATGAATGGGATCTCGATTACAACCTCCTCTACAGCCTATCTGGATGCGCTGGATGAATATCGAGCGGGAGAAAATGGCAAGGACAAACGGCTGTGTCGCAAATATTCTGGCTGGTTAAGGGCAGCCTCATTTTTGGACGCACTTATGCTGCGAGCTCCGCAAAGAGCTGGAATGGCAAGCGATTATTGTTGGCGAACTGCTTCTTGCGGATCATATGCGCCACTTCGATGCCAGCAATTGTTGCTGAAGCGCTGTGAAACGCCTTGAAGCCCAATGTGTGTTTTGTAATCCGCTTGATGAAGCGATGGTCCTGTTCAAGAATATTGTTGAGATATTTGACCTGAAGAATTTCGATCATTTTACCTGTACCGGTGATTTTCAGGATGTTGTTTACAGCCTGCGCACCAGCCAGATTGGCTCCACTTTTATCAATGACAATCTTGTGCGGAATACCATTGCTTGCTGGTTTTCATAAAGAAACGCCTTGCAGCGCCGAAATCTCGGCGCTCAGAGAGCATGAAATCAAGGGTTTGCACGTCACGAGGTTTTGTCGCAAATTTTTCAGTTCTGTTGAGCTATGTCAGGATCGTTGCATGTAACTGAATGAGGTGGAAGCGGATGGCGGTGGATTTCAAAGGTACTCACTTCCCGAAAAGTGTCATTCTTTACGCCGTTTTCTTCTATGTCCGCTATTCAGTTTCATATCGCGATCTGCAGGAGATTATGGCTGAACGTGGTGTCGAGGTTGACCATGCAACCTTGAACCGTTGGGTTGTTCGTTACGCGCCGCAGATTGCTGCGCAGGCACAAGAACGTAAACGCACAACGCTTGGCTCATGGCGTGTTGACGAGACCTATATAAAGGTCAAAGGGAAATGGACGTATTTGTATCGAGCGGTTGATCGTGACGTGCAAACCCTTGATTTCATGCTCTCTGAGCGCCGAGATTTCGGCGCTGCAAGGCGTTTCTTTATGAAAACCAGCAAGCAATGGTATTCCGCACAAGATTGTCATTGATAAAAGTGGAGCCAATCTGGCTGGTGCGCAGGCTGTAAACAACATCCTGAAAATCACCGGTACAGGTAAAATGATCGAAATTCTTCAGGTCAAATATCTCAACAATATTCTTGAACAGGACCATCGCTTCATCAAGCGGATTACAAAACACACATTGGGCTTCAAGGCGTTTCACAGCGCTTCAGCAACAATTGCTGGCATCGAAGTGGCGCATATGATCCGCAAGAAGCAGTTCGCCAACAATAATCGCTTGCCATTCCAGCTCTTTGCGGAGCTCGCAGCATAAGTGCGTCCAAAAATGAGGCTGCCCTTAACCAGCCAGAATATTTGCGACATAACCACCTTGAAGCGGCGGGTGAAGCGTTCAAATGCAATAGCGAGCTGCTCGGTCTGATCGGAAGTGGGTTCTGTCATTTCTGATATTAAGCATTTTATTCCGACGAACGAAAGCCAGTGTGAAGCGCAGGACACAAACTCCCCTCGGCCTATATTGTACCGGCTCTGTCGCTTTCCAAATATACTCTGCCATGTTCAGAAATGTCAGATTAATGCAGTCTTTGTCACGCTTACTCGTAGCATTAATCGAGGAGAAACGGTCTACGACCCATGGCATTGTAGGCCTGTTCTTCGTCGAAAACCTAGCACCCTACGCAATGGCGCACCTTTTCGCGATTGGGTTTTGCCAGCCGTGATGCAGAAAATCCGCAAACGTTTGCAAAGCGCTCACGATGGTGATCGGCATATGGTCACCATGCTCGCAAGTGTACCTTGCGACGGATTGGCGAATGTCAGCATCTGTCGTATCTGTAACTTGCTGAGAACAGCGCAGCTTTAATTTGCTAAAACAACTTGTGTAGCCGGGATGATATTAGGCATTCTGATTCTTTGCAGAACAAGTCCAACTGGAAAGGCGGCGCAATATGCGCCGCCTTCGTTTTGTGTGTGGGCTATTTGTTACCACTTCAATCGGAAGCCGACATTACCAGAGACAGAATGGCTGTCTCCAAAATTGTCGAGGCTTGTTGCGCCTGAGAGCTTGCCATAGACGGAATATTTATTGTTATCCCATCCATAATTTACAGTCGCTCCGATTTCACCCCAGGTTTTGTCGATTGTCCCGGTTGGAACATCAGCACCCGATACGGTGACATAATCTGCACCGCTCTTCAGCTCGCGATACACATTAACGAGACCACCCACGCTAAACTGTGCATCGGTATTGTTCGCATCCTTCCATGCGGTTGTGTAATTAGCAGCCAAACCTATGCGTCCTGTTAAGCTGTTGTTGTCTGGTGTTTCGACATAAGCATCAAACACATCACGATAGCTATCGGTGTTCAAAGATGACCAGATGAGCTGTGCCTGTGGTGTAACCGACCAACGATCGTTGATTGTAACACGCTGACCAGCTTCGAGGCTGAGGGCATAACCAAAACTCTTTACACCGCTTGCCAGAGTATCGCTGAGGCGATCTGACTCAAAGTCTGATTTATACCACGTCGCTTTGCCCTGTCCGTCAATATAAAAGCCGTTGGAACCATACCAGGTGACTGCACCGCCAAGGCCATAACCATTTACGTTAGTCTCGCCTCTGCCGTAATCAGACCAGCTGCGGATTTTGCTACGTGTATAATCAAGCCATACACTACCGAATAGCTGCCCAGATGTGTTGTTGACGAACTGACCATCAAGACCTGTCTGTAGTGTCCAGTCATTCGTACCAAAGGTCGAACCCGTAACGCTGCCATTTGGTTTGTAAGAGCTCGAACCACCCTGCACACGGCCCCAGAAGTAACGATCACGGACAATCGAACCATCAGCATTGCCATTCTGCTGGCTGTCATCAGCATCAGCACTCGTACCACCGGCATTCATGCGTGAACCAAAGCTTGCGAACCCGCCACGGTTGATCATTGCTATACCAGCAGCTGAGCTTCCATATACCGGGACACCTGCCTGATATTCAGATTCACCTTTATTGTCTTTCCTATCACTGCGCAGATACCAGTTGCCATCTGGATCAGTGACACCGTCTTTTTCTAACGTATACGCGTAAGCACCAGCAACAACAGCACTCGCACCACGATAGTTGGTATAATCTCCATTCAGATTAAACACACCATTAGATTGGCCACCAACTTCAATCACTTTGATGCCATTCGTCGTCTGCGCTCCAAGGCCACCACGATTAACAACTGTTACTTCAGTGGTTCCCGATGTGTTGCCTGCAATTACGAGACGATCACCCTTGCTGTTATCGCCACCAAGCTCTTCATGGAGGATCAACTTGCCATTTTCACTTGTATAATTGCCATTAACAGTTAACGTGCCGAAGCTCTTATCCGTACCTGGTGAGACAGTGCCTTTGTTCAACAGATCCTTCATCGATCCATTGCCCGATAATATGCCCTGGTTGACCACGTTTGATGTAATACTTCCCGCTTTGTCTTCATTGCCAAGCTGCAGCTCGGCAGTTGGCCAGATATTAGTATCACCCGTATACGTGTTCTCGCCGGTAAGGACTTGCTTGCCCTTTTCAACTGTTAGGCCACCTGTACCATCTATAGTGCCCTTGTATTCGCTACCATCACCTTCAGTGATAACAAGATTCTTATCACCAAGAGCGACTTCACCGCTTTCCTCACCGAGCAAATGCTTGATACGGAAATCTTCAGCATCGATACCAGCAACATCGACATTACCATTGTTGGTGAGACCGGAAGAATTGCTTAGATCGCCAGCACCTTCTACGACAAGCGTATTGTTTTCATTGACAACAACTTCACCCGTCAGCTCCTGCTTGCTGTCGACAACGCCAGTGCCGTTGCCCTGGAACTCAAGATTACCGTTTCCTTCCAGTGGGTTCACTGTATAGCGATCGGAACGATCGTAAATCAGCGTACCATCGACATCAATCTTGCCTTTCACGCTACCCTTCGTACCACCGTCACCGATAATCAGTGTACCATCAGTGTCAATCTTGGTACCACCTGTGTAAGTGTTTTCTCCGCTGAGACGCTGAGTGCCATCCTTTAAGTCAACACCACCTGTACCTTCAATCGTACCAGCAAAGATACCGTCTTTTGCATCAGTGATATTGAGGTCTTTATCACCGATTTTGATGATGCCCTTATCATTGCCGTCGATGCTCTGAAGATCAACGCTGGAGTCAGTGGTGCCTGTTGCATCAAGGACACCGTCGACTTCAACTTTTGCAGAATGCGCAATGCTGCCTTCGCCAACGAGATGCAACTCTCCATCAGTGATCTTGGTGTTGCCCGTATAAGTAGCTGGTACAGTGACCGTCGTGGTGCCACTACCCTGCTGTGTCAGACCACCCGAGCCTGAGATTTCGCTTTCAATTGTAATATTTTTCGCAAGATCAATCACCAATGCACTATCTGGCGCTCCTAGCTCAACAGGCCCCTTGATACTGCCTGATGTACCACCATCACCAATTTGCAAGATGCCATTTTCAACCTTGGATCCACCTTCATAGGTGTTCTCACCAGTTAGAATCAGTGTGCCGGAGCCATCTTTTATGAGCTGGCCAGGACCGGAGATGACACCTGTCACCTTATTGGTATTATCCTGCGTATCAATTTCGCCACCTTTCGAACCCAGCTCAACATTACGCGCTGTGTCAAAGTTGTCCGATGTTTGCAGTGCACCGCCATCAATTCTGATCGCACCCGAAGCATCTCCGAGATTTGAGTTCGAGCCAACCTGCAGAACGCCATCTGTAATGTCAGTGCCGCCCTTATAGGTGTTCTCACCCGTCAAAGTAGTTGTGCCAGGACCTTTCTGCTCAAGGCCGCCGTTGCCGGAAATCACGCCATCAATCGTGTGGTTTTTGGAAAGGTCGATCGTGAGCTTTGCATTGTCGTTAATATCAACATTTCCGGTTAAGCTGCCCTTCGAGCCACCATCACCGATCTGCAACGTTCCTTGATCGATTTTTGTACCGCCAGCATAGGTATTCTCACCCTTAAGGATCAGCGTTCCGTCACCCTCTTTTTTCAAAGCACCAGCACCGGTTACTGCGTTATTAACAGTCAAGACTTTATCGGCATCCACGCCTAACGAGCCTGTACCCGAATTAACAGAAATTGAACGATCTGTTTCGAAAGTATCTGTCGCATTCAGCTTGCCGCCGTCACCAATAACCACCTGACTGACTTCATCGCCAAGATTGGTGTTGCGACTGACAGATACAGTACCTTTGTCGATCAAAGTATTGCCAGTGTAGGTATTGTCACCTTCAAGCGTCAGAACGCCTTCCGACTTCTTGACAACGTCACCTTCACCGGAGATTTCCTGCGTCAGAAGAGTATCGTGAGCGCCATTGTCGACAATAATCTGCGTGCCTGCTGCAAGATGAATATCGCCTTCGCCAACACCGCCAGCATCAGTACCATTACCCAGTTGCAGAACGCCTTGCTTAACGTCTGTTCCGCCCGTGTAGGTGTTTTCATGGGTTAGAATAAGTGTACCAGCACCCTGTTTTTCCAGCGTACCCGTGCCCGAAATGGCATTCGCCACTGTGACATTATCAGAACGATTGTAAACCAGACGCGCTTCATCTGAATCGTTCGTACCGACAATAATATTGCCAACAACACTGCCGCTCGTACCGCCGTCACCAATCTGAAGCGTACCATTTTGGACTTTGGTGTCGCCAGTGTAGGTGTTCTCACCAGTCAGAATAAGAGTGCCGAAGTCAGTTTTCACGAAGCCTTGGGTGCCTTGAAGCTGCGAAGAAATCGTCGCAGTCATGTCCTTGCCGGCCAAAGTCCCATCGCCAACACGAATGATAGGGGTTGCACTTGCGGCTTCTTTCAGCTCCAGAGGTTGACCATCAATCTTGTAACCATCAACACCAAACTGCAATCCAGACGCTGAAACTGCGGTACCGGCATTATCAATCGTAACCGTTCCGCCGGTACCTTGGAAAATAGCAAATTCACCAGTTGTCCATGGATTGGTTGCGTTGCCGCTTTCATCCGTCCAATTGTTGCCAAGCGCGCTCCATGTTCCAGAGCCCCCATTAATGGAACCGCCACCCGGATTGGCGCCATCCCAGAAATTAACGGTTGCACCCGTAGTGTTAAGGATTGAAACCTGCTTGGCGGTCGATGTGACAAGTGTTAAGTTACCTACCGTAACACCTTGAGGAGTGGAACCAAAACTGACATCGGCTGAAACCGTGTTAGCATTAAGCAAATTGCCTGTATAATCAAAAATTCGGTATGTGCCTGCACCAAAGCCACCGATTGAAGACACATTTATAGTCGTCTTCAATGTAAGATTACCACCGACCGAAAATAGTGCGGCACTGCTCGCGGTTCCCAACTCCAAATCCAGTTTACTGCCGGTTTCGAGCGTAAGATTATGATCAAATGTCATGGTTGTGCCTTGCGATCCCTCAAGGGTGCCGCCTGACTGAACAATTGTATTCCCTATAACCCTGCCTGTACCATCTAACTCACCACCGCTTCCGACGACGATCTCAGACGCGCCAAGCACGCCATTCACGGTCGTTGTGCCATTCAACTCAGCCTTACCGGTGAATGCACTGCTATCAGCGGTCAATATAACGCCGCCGGGGCTATCAACCTTGAGTGTGCCAGTGCCGCTCAAAACACCATCATATTTTTCAATGTTGGAATGATTAAACTCAAGCGTAGCACCTTGAGCAATCATAGCATTATGTTCAATCGCGCCGTCAACACCGCCCTTGCCGATCTGTAACGTTCCCGCATTGATGTTAACCCCGCCAAGCTGGTCAAGCTTGCCAGTAACAGTCATTTTGCCAGATCCTGCTTTGGTCAGGCTGCCCGCACCGGAAATAATGCCATTAAAACCATTCGTATTCGACTGGACATCAATCGTGCCGTTATTGGCTCCAACCGTAATGTTACGAATAAAATCAAAATTAGCAGATGTCTGCAATGCACCACCATTTAAGGTCAAAACACCACTGGTATCACCCAGACTAAGAGCCTGACCAATCGACAACGCACCGCCTTCGACAGTCCAATTCGTCCGTTCAGTCGTTACACCTGTCAACGACCACGTCGAAGTACCCGCTTTTTTATAACCATCGAAGCCATCATACTTCTTGTCCTTGCCGATCTCGTTCGCAGCAAAGGTCGAGTTTGCAGCACCGCCTAAAACTAGTGTATTGCCAGTCTTGCCATCCGCAACAACAACATTACCCTGAATGTCAGAACCAGCCCGTAACTCAAGCGTTGTATTATTGCCGACAATGGCTATCGCGGCTGGGTCCAATATTTTATCGTTTACGCTACCAGAGGCATGCTCTCCGGCTATTAATTGTCCTGAGTTAATGAGCTTTCCGCCATCACCTATTCGTACCGCACTGCCGCCTTTCACTCCATAGCCACTATTATTGCTAGTGTTTCCGGTTCCTCCAGCCCCACCTTTACCGCCTCTTACTTCACCATAATTTTCGACGGAGGCTCCAATTATAACAATCCCGTCACCTCCGGTACCACCATCTTTTGCATATTGGGAGGAATTCCCTCCGTTTCCACCGGCGCCCCCAATAACAATACCACCAGCATTGATAACTAATGCAGCGTCCAAAACAATTGCCCCGGCACCGCCGCCACCACCGTAACCTGAAACCGAATAGGTTCCATTTCCTCTAGTATAGCTACCCGTTCCACCAGTTCCTCCAACAACCTTTTGTCCGTCTCGAACAGAAAAAGTTTGCGCCTCTCCAGTCAAATAAACACCAGCACCGCCACCGCCACCGCCCGCGCCATTGTTGTTTCCACCATTACTAATAATAAGATCAGCGCCGGAAGATCCATTAGAACCGCTAATAACAGATACACTACTATCGATTGTTAAAGCCCCAACTGCGCCACCTTGCCCACCTACACCATGGTTGGTGGAATAAGGATCTGTACCATTTGCTCCATTACCCCCACGCCCATTAACAGCCTTAAGCAGATCAGCATTTGTCAACAGATTGCTATCTCCTCCCCCCCAGCCATTTCCATAACCAGTGCCGTTAAGCGTAGAAGTAGGCGACAATGAAGAATTCCCACGCAAATCTTCGGCATGCGCTATATCGAGTGTATCAAATAATGCGACCGAAACTACTGCAGCCATGAGCGCCACTATTGCAGCATTCGACGAGGATGCGCGCAATGAACGCTTATGCCTTTGAAAGCTCGAGTAAATAATAGATTCAACGAAATTAGGATTATTCATATATGCTATCCTTTTATGAAATAAATCTTCAATATCAAATATCTAAATAATAATATTGACATTAAAGAATTTAAAATAAACATTCGATTTTGAAAAATACTCATAATGAAGTGAAAATAAAGAGTATTTTGAAACTTATTAACAGCGTTGCAATTAAACAACATATTTTTCAATCCATATATAAATATTATAATAAACTTAAGTATTATAATTAAATGAAATCAGTTGATTAAAAATATTACGATTTAATTATGTAAATTTTCATGATTTAATATATACTGTAATTGAAATTCTATTTTTATATAGTCAGATACAAGAATGAAGCCTGAATAATCGATTCAAGAATCAACCGCTGGACTTATCGGGAGTTAATTGCGGTTGATACATGCCCAAGCAGGCAAATTCGGCCTTATCCCTAGACGCACCTATGCCGCGAGTTCGGCAAAGACTTCGAATGACGAACAGTTGTCATTGGCGAAATGGTTTCTACGGATCATATGCGCAACTTCTATGCCCACGATTGCCGCTGAAGCGGAATAAAACACTCTGAAGTCCAACATGTCCATTTAATCCGCTTGATAAAACGATGATTCTGCTCAAGAATATTGTTCAGGTATTTGACCTGCGGGATTTCAATCAGCTTGCCTGTGCCCGTGATCTTCTGGCTATTATGCAGCGTTGAATCGGTGGGGTGTTAAATATGCGCCACAGTCTGCTGCTCAGCCACAAGGACGTAAACGACCAATCCTTGGCTCATGGCGTGTTGATACGACCTATGTAAAGGTCAAAGGAAAATAGACATATCTGTATTGGGCTGTTGATCGAGATGGCCAAACTCTTGATTTTATGCTTTCCGTGCGCCGAAACCTGGTTGCGTACGACCTATCTTTAGAAAAGCTATCGCAATCGATGGGGCTTGCGCACAAGATCGTCATTGATAGAAGCGGCGCCAATTTGGTCGTTGCGCAGGCTACAAACAATAGTCGGGAGATCACGGGCGCAGACCAGTTGATTGAAATACGGCAGGTTAAATACCTGAATAATATTCTTGGGCAGGATCGCCGGTATCGAGCTCATTCATATGATACGCAAACAGCAAGGCGTCTTTGAATATCAACAAGCACTATCTATCAAACAACAATACGAAGCACTCGCTGCATAATTGCGCCTAGAGTTAAGTCGAGCTCCGTGCAAATCATATTTTTGCAACACAATCTTCTGCACCCGGCTATAAATCACCGATCCAGTTCGAGATGATAAACCGTAAATTAGTGACAGAACCTCTTCATTAAATCAGGGCAAGTCCATTCCGCTTTTCCGGAAGCAAAGTGCCGGGCAATAGCTGGACATCAGAACCGTAGACATTGGCGTGCAGTTCTGCGACCCGCTCATCTTCTGTCTTATAGAGACGACGGGGCCGCCATCACCGGCACCGGGTTTGCTCTCAGGAATACCCAGCACCACATCCCCGCCATTGCAGATCAGGCTGACATCAGCCGGGTTGATACCGTCGAGCACCAGCTTGTCAGCGTGCCCCGCGCACAAAACTTTCGCCCAGCGCCTGCGGAAGGCTGGCCTTTCGCCCTGCGATCAGAAGCACCAGCATCACCATGACAAATGGTAGCATTTGTATCACGTCCGTTGGCACATTAACGCCCGCGACCTGCAAAGCTGTGGCAAGCGACAGGCTCGCTCCAAAGAGAAGCGCTCCACCAAGCACCCAAAGGGGTTTGCCCCGTGCAAGCATTGCAAGGACAATCGCAATGAAGCCATTGCCGTGGCTCATAAACGGGATGAACACCCCTGCGACGGCCACTGACATAAAGGCACCGCCAAGGCCCGCAAGTGCTCCGGTTATCAATACCGCGGCGCTGCGGGTTCGCACAACATCAACACCCGTTGCATCCAGTGCAGCAGGCTTATCACCAGCTGCCTGCAACGCCGTACCCCAATGGGTCATTCTGTAAACCCATGCAAAAACTGCAACTAGCGCGACAGCCAAATAGACGATCGGATTGTGGTTAAACAAAATCGGGCCGAGAATTGGAATTTCAGAGAGAGGCCAGACTGGCCACTTTGCAGCACCATCAAGACGCGGATAACTACGAGAAAACTGCACAAAATGTAGCAGTGCTGTCAGTCCTTGTATTGCGAGCGTAAGAGCAATACCGATAACAATCTGATTAAGGCCCAGCCGGACACATAGAAGCGCCATAAATGACGCGACTATTGCGCCTGCTGCAGCTCCGCCAACAAAGCCGAGCCCCATATTTCCCGTACTCCATGCGACGAGAAAGCCCGCATATGCGCCAGCAAGCATCATTCCCTCAAGACCAATATTGAGCACACCGGCCTTCTCGGATAGTTGTTCGCCAAGTCCTGCAAGCAACAAGGGGGTTCCTGCAGCGATTGCACCAAGGAATAAGGTTATGATGAAGCTTTCGGTAAAGAGTGACATGGTGCGTCCTCAGATCTTCGCACGGGATTGGCGATTTTTGTCGATATATTCAGCCAGTGCCAGCGTGACCAGCAAAAGAGCTACAATGACCAGTGAGAAGAAGCTGGGCACCCCCAAACGACGCGCAGCGCTTTCGCCACCAATCGTCAGCGCCGAAAACAGAAAGACATAGGCGATCGATCCAAACCCATTCAGTCGAGCGAGAAAGACGAGAGGCACGACAGTGAGGCTGTAAGCTGGGTTCCAGTCAGCACGGACATTACCCTGTGTGCCCAGAATATCAACGGCACCAGAAAGGCCGGCCAGCCCAGCTGAAATTGCAAACACAGCGATCGTGAGTTTGGGCACCGAAAGTCCCGCATGAACGGCCGCACGTGGATTAGCCCCGACAAGACGTAACTTCATACCAAAAGAAGTGCGTGTCATCATCAGATGCATTGCAATGATAACAACCAGTCCCACAATCAAGCCTGACGAGATGGTCGTGTCAAACAGCTTTGGCAACCGCGCATCAACCGGCAAAGTACGGGTCTGAGGTGTTGTCGTCGCGGGGTCAAGAAATGCCAGTTTAACCAGAACATTGGCGAGCGACACGCCGAGAAAGCTCATCATCAGGGTCGTGATAATTTCGTTAATCCCATGCCATGCTTTAAGCATTGCTGGCAACAGTCCCCAGAGCGCGCCGATGACCAGTCCAATTACCAATCCCAGTGCCAGATTAAGCCAAATCGGAATCCCTGCCGCGTGCATCAACGGCGTCGTCGCAGCAACAATAACAGCAGCGAGCAGAAACTGCCCATCACCGCCAAGGTTCCAGATACCTGCACGAAATGCGACAATGAGGCTCGCTGCAATCAGCAGAAAAGGACCCATTCGGGTCAGCGTCGCAGACAAGCCCGATGAAGATAAGATCGCCCGCTCCACAACATAAGCGTAATAGCTCAATGGATTGACACCCATTACCAAAAGGATAAGCCCGCCTAGCATCAGAGCCGCAATCAGGGGACCAATACTGACCGTCAGTATTTTGCCCCATGCAGCAAAGGGCGAACGCATGGTAGGGCCAGCCAGTCCAGCCGTGCCAGCCTGTTGATCACTCATTCTTCTTCTCCGGTACTCATCAGGCGGCCAATTGCATCGCGTGCGCCCACACCATTCTGAACTGTTCCCACGATCCTGCCCTGATCAATAACGGCAACCCGATCTGCAAGTTCAAGAAGCTCATCAAGGTCTGTCGAGATCAGCAGAACGGCTTTTCCGGCATCTGCCGCTTCACGAATACGCTCGCGTGTTGCACGAATGTTTTTCACATCAAGACCATAGGTCGGCTTTGCAAAAATAACAGCTTCCGCAGACCCTGTGAGTTCTCGCGCCAGCAACACTTTCTGGATATTTCCACCTGACAGAGTTCCAACAGGGGTCTGAACATCCGGCGTACGAATATCAAAGTTACGCACATGCTCCTGAGCCTGTGAACGAATGGACTGTGGCTTTTCGATACCTTTTTTCCAGAAAGGCGATGCACCAATATCTTTAAGCAAAAAGTTGGTCGCCACGGCGAAGGTACCAACCGTGCCCTCACCCAGCCGATCATCTGTCACATAGCGCAGCCCCGCTGCGCGACGTTCGCCCACTGTAAGAGAGCCGATTTCGGTACCATGCAGCTTTACACTTCCTGAGGAAGGCGTTTGCCCGGCGAGAGCCTCCGCCAGTTCTTTTTGACCATTGCCGTCGATGCCAGCAACACCAAGGACTTCCTTTGATCTGAGAACGATAGAAACATCACGAACAGGAATGCGCCCCGCTCCTGAGTAAAGCTTTGATACCTCAAGCACAACAGCGCCAAGCTCCCGGGTAGCGCGATAATCGTTGACGCTGTCATCCGTTGCAGACTGTCCAAACATCATACGGATAATATTGGACGTATTTTGCTGGTCATTATTGGCATGGAGTTCTTCGGGAGGGATAGCACCAGCATTTTTACCAAGGCGCAGCACAGAAATACGGTCACCATAGGCCAGTGCTTCATTGAGCTTATGGGTGATGAAAATCACCGCTAGCCCTTCAGCAACCAGACGGCGCATCAACTGCCCTAGCGAAACAGCCTCATTGGGGGTCAGCATAGCGGTCGCTTCATCCAGAATGAGACAGCGACTTCCGCGCATAAGGGCACGCAGAATTTCAACTTGCTGCCGCTCGCCAAGAGACAGGCTGGAAACTAGCCCAAAAGGTTCAACGCGTAGACCAATGCGGCTTGCGGTTTCATTGATACGTTTTGCTATGCCGTTGCGATCAGGCTTGCGCCACCATTTCCCGCCGAGTGTGAAATTATCGACCACTGTTAGACTTGGCACCAGCATCGAGTGCTGAAATACTGTGCCTATTCCTAATGTCAGAGCGTGACGAGGGGATGTTATATTGACGGTCGCCCCATCAATTTCGATGACGCCACCATCGGGCTGCTGAAGCCCTGACAACATACCAACCAATGTGGATTTACCCGCACCGTTCTCACCCAACAGTACATGGACTTCGCCGGGCCATATGTCCGCACTGACATTATTATTGGCTATAACTCCGGGAAAGCGCTTGGTAATGCCACGCAATCCAACAAATGGTTTTGCAGCAGAATTCGATGGGAAGGCTGCATTTATCACTGACGCCTGCATCTCACTATCCTTCATGCAAATCCGCCCTGTAGCTGCCTGCCGGATCACCTCCAGCCGCATTCACACATGCGCCTTAGACGACCCAGCAAGAATAGATGCTAAGATCAGCGCGACAGGACGAGTTTAAGAGCAGGCTGGCTCACTTAGAGGCAACGGTCTTGACCAGTGCATGAACACTGTCTGCATCGAACTTCGGCTCCACCTTAATGGCATCCGAAACAACGTCAGCCTGAAGAGCTTCCATTTCCTTCCAGACATCATCCGGAATGTTCTTGGTCTTCAGAAGGCGAAGACTGCCGTCACTCAGCTTGATATTGTAGTTGTGGCTGCCGTATTTTCCATCCTTCACATCTTTAATCATCGCGGTATAAACCGGCGTCAGATCCCAGATAACAGAGGAAAGAAGGTTACCCTTATCAATGGACGTTTTGTCGCCGATCACATCGATAAAATAAGCTTTTCCACCATCGGTAGCAGGCGTTGTTTCGACGGCCTGCAACATCCCGAAACTGGAACCATTGCCCTGTCCAAAGATGATGTCAGCACCAGAAGCGATAACGGTTTCAGCAACTCGCTTACCACCAGCAGCATCAGCATATGCAGCTGGTCCAATCACCGCATAGCGAACTTCGACTGCCGGGTTTTCAGCTTTTACACCTTGCGCAAAAGCCACCGACATGTTGTTCCACGATGGTGGCTCACCAGAGACAACGATACCAACAACTTTGGTCCTGCTCATCTTTGCGGCCAGTCGGCCCGCGAGATAAGCACCATCGCTACCGGCAGCCGTGTAATCCGCAATTTTTCCTTCAGCAAGTTTATCCGGACTGTCGACAATCGCGACCGGAATATTCATTTCAGCGCCGATTTCAGGGGCGGATGTGTTATAACCCGAAGCATGCGCGATCAGCAGACCAGCGCCATCTTCAGCAAGTTCGCGCAAAGTCGGGCGAACATCGCCGTAACCAAGATTTTCGGCAACAATTACCTTCACGCCAGCCGCCTCACCTGCTGCCTTGGCAGCATCAACGCCCTGCTGGTTCCAGCCCATATCGGTTCCCATTTCCGGGGCCAGAATAGCGATGGATGTAATTTGCTCGGCCAACGCACTACTTGCCATCCAGCCACTTAAGGCGAGAGCCAGCACAGCGCTACCGACTGTTCCTGCTATTACTCTTATCATTTTATTGTTCCCATTTATAGATTTCTGTTGACTATTTATTCAATCCCGGACGATTTTTAAAGTATAATCGGGAGATATGTTTCAAAATGAAAACTCACTTCACCTTTCTTGCTACAGCAATTCTTGGGTTTAATACCGCATCTGCCGCAGTTGATACACAGTCGCTTGATATTACAGTCAAAAACAGTGGCAAAACCGCATTGGTATGCTCTGCTTCCATTGCACATTGGTTTTCAGTAGACCTCGGTGAAGTCAGCCCTGGCACCAGCCAGTCATTCAGTTTTGGCGTCGATGTAAAAACGGGAAATGTCTTCCAGCTTAATACAGTCGGCGACGAAATGGCCGTACTGCGCATCTGGTGCGGCCATAAAGGCAATGACTGGGCAACGCGGGCAGAAATTCCGATGGAGCGGCGGGCGGGCGTCAGCCCGAAACCGATCCGTTTAACTTGTGTGGCAAACACGGCAACAACACGATGCACAGCATTGTGACTGAACCCATTCAAGCTGACTTTTAAACCACCACAGCCTTGCATCTGACGCCTTAGTTACGGAAGGGGAGGTTTTTGAAGCGGATCACTTAAACGATCTCAGTAACTCAAAAACCGCAACCCCGATTGACAGTGCGAGAATACGATAGCATGATCATACCGTAATACAATAATGAAAAATCAACTGGAGGCAATTTTACGATTTTTCTTTTATCTAACTGTATTTAAATAGAAAAATCTGAAATACTGCCAGAAGCATTCACAAGAGAGTAAAAAATGCGCACTGCAATTGTCACTGGAGCCAGCCGTGGACTGGGTCGAGCTTTTGCTATTGGACTGGCAAAAGATGGATTCACACTGAGCCTATGCGCTCGTGATGAGGCAGCGCTGGAAGAGACCGCGCAACTCGCCCTCGCCGCCGGTTCGCCGAAATTCGTCATCGTTGCTGCCGATCTTTCACAGGCTGGTGCCGCTGAAAAAGTCGTATCCGAAACGCTTGCAGCCACCGGACAAATTGATGCGCTGATCAACAATGCTGGCGCAACCAAGCGCGGCGATTTCCTATCTCTGACGGACGAAGATTTTCATGAGGGATTTGCCCTCAAGTTCCACGCAACTGTTCGCTTTTGCCGCGCCGCATGGGATGCCCTGTCTCACAGTAAGGGCACTATCGTGAATATATCGGGCGTTGGCGCACATACGCCGGAGCCAGACTTCACGATTGGCGGCTCAGTCAACTCCGCGCTCATCAATTTTACCAAGGCGATCTCCAAGCGCGCACAAGGTACAGGAATGCGGATCAACACCTTGTGCCCCGGCCATATCGTAACTGATCGTCTTGCTCGCCGGATTGAAGTGCTGGCACAGGAGCGCAATATTTCTATCGAGTCTGCACGCGAAGAAATTCGCGAGGCACAGGGCATACAGCGATACGGCGAAGCAGATGAAGTAGCTGATGTGGTGCGCTTCCTGTGCAGCCCCGCCGCTGCCTATGTGCATGGCACAGTCATCAATGTCGATGGCGGCGCTACGCCAGGGATATAGAGCGCAAAAGAAAATGCCGGGGTAAAAACCCCGGCATAATAATCAGGCATCAGCCTCTTCTGCAATCCGCGCCCGCAGGATAGCGATTGCAACTTTGCCCGCGTTCATGACGTGGTAAGCCGCTGCCTTGCGTGCCTCCATGCCGCGTCGAGCAGCCAGATGGCCAACCACCTCTTCAAGTTCAGCCAGGCTTTCACGCGTACGTCCCGGGGCGCCAAGCGATGTCGCACGCAAAACCATAACCCGCGCATTGAGCGATGACAGCGTGTGACCTAGCGCTTCGTTATGTGCGCCGAAAATCAAGCAGTCATAAAATGCATTCTTGGCTTGCAAGCGTTCCAGTGGATCGGTGACTTTGTCACCTTGCTTGAGTACCTCAAAAGCGGCTTTGAGCGCATCAATATCTTCGTCCGTTGCATTGCGAGCAAAAAGCTCGCACGCCAACCCTTCAAGCTCTATCCGAACCTGATAGATCCCTTCAGCCTGCTCTGGCTTCAGACGTGCCACAATCGGCCCGCGATGCGGAACAACTTCAACAAGGCCTTCACTTTCCAGCTGACGAAGAGCTTCACGCACAGCCGTGCGGCTGACACCCGTCATCTCACACAAATCGCGTTCAGTGATGCGCTGGCCAGCTGTGAAATATCCAACTGCAATCGAGTTGCGGATACTTTCAGTTACGCTGTGACGTACGGGCGCAGCAGCCTTGACCACTTTAAAATCAATAGGCGGAGTTTTTGCGTTCATGGATACAGTCATATGTTCATACCCCTTCTATCTTCTGGGGACCGATATTACCGTATTACTATACGCTAATTGCTTGTTTTGAAAGCATCAGATTTGCCATCATGCCTGTCTAATGTGCAAAACCTCACGCTTGTGCCGCATCTATAACCGCCATAGCGGCTGCAACGCCGGCTCCAACATCCACATGTTTAACGCCTGCGGCTTTCAGCCCACCCGCAATTGCGGCAACAGACATGACCGAATACGGCGGACGGGCAGTCGGCCCCATATGTCCGATCCGGGTGAGTTTTCCCAAAGTCTCACCACGTCCAGATGAGAACACGACACCATAGCGCTCACGAATTGAACTACGCAGCTTCGCTTCATCAATACCTTCAGGAACCGCCACAGCCGTGCATGTTGGAGATGCTATCTCCTCGCGAGCAGCCCAGAGTCTCAAACCAGCCGCCTGCACCCCTGCCCGACAGGCTTTAGCTGTGAGCGCATGACGCGCCCAGACGTTTTCTTCGCCTTCATCCAGATAAATATCGAGTGCGGCATCAAGCGCATTGATCTCAGAAACCGAAGGCGTGAATGGAAACGGCCGATCAGCTCTATGCGCATCCTTCCAATCAACAATTGAAAGAATTGAAGCGCGCGGTGCATCAGGATTAGCGGCCATTTTTTCCCAGGCGGCATCGCTGACATGCAAAAGGGTCAGTCCAGGTGGACAACCAAGACATTTATTCGGACCCGTTACAAAAATATCGGCAAAGGATGTCTGCGGCAAAACATCCATTCCGCCAAAAGCCGAAACGGAATCCACGATGAACAGTTTGCCCGCGGCTTTTACCACTGCTCCGATCTCAGCAACCGGATTGACCGTGCCGGACGGCGTATCATGATGACAGATCGAGACTACGGCAACATCTGGCCGCTTCTTTAAAAAATCTGCTATCGCCTCTGCCAAAAGCACTTCGTTGTAGGGCACTGCAAGTTCAACGACTTCTTTGGCATAGCGTGCTGCCCAAGAGCCAAAGCCTTTGCCATAAACACCAGATACGAGATTAAGCACCACATCATTTCTGTTGATCAGCGATGCCGCAGCTGCTTCCAGTCCCAATACAGGCTCTCCCTGCAGAATAACCGGCGGGGTATTTGTATGAAAGGCCCGCTGCACCTTCGCATTGACCGTTTCATAGAATACGAGAAAAGCGGGGTCATAATCATAGAGAACAGGCCGTGACAGCGCACGAAGTACCGCCGGATAGGCATCCACCGGGCCTGTTGTCAGCGTGAATATCGGATCAGCAATCTTCTCAATGCTCATATCGCTCTCCCATTCATGTCCGTATTGCCTCGCGTCATTGCGAGAAAAGCTGCGCCATCCGCAGCGTCTTCAATTGCATTAAGCGTAGCGATCAGCCTATCGGCATCGAGATCAACGCCGCACCAGCTAATCTGCACGCGGAACTTTGCCGCGAGATCGGCATCGGTCATCGGATGATCCAGCCCGCCTTTGGCGGCATCAATTCTCTGTTCTAGCTTGCGTCCGTCATGCAGCAAAAGACAAACTTCAGCCGCTTCAAATGGAAAGGAAGGATCATCTAAGAAAGATACTTTTGACGCCAAATCTTTGAGTTGCCGATCCTGCACAGCATGATCGGAAAACGCTTCAAGATCAGCCCTGCCCCATAGTAAGCTCACCGCAACAGCATGCTGCGCGCTGACCTGTGAAAGCCTTCCCGTGGTGACGTTTGGACGATCCGTACGCTGCCGCAGAAGCGGATGCCCCGTCAATGCGATGGAAGCAATATCATTAGTGTGAAAATCCTCTTGCGCATGCAATGCAAGACAGGCTTCGATAACTGGGTTGAGAACCACGCCACAAGGATAAGGCTTGAAAGTATTTTTGAGAATCTCCCAGCGGCTTCCCAATCCGTCTGTAAGAGCTGATAAATCCGGGGCATCTGAATGCAGCGCCAGAAATCCCCTTTCCCCTTCTAGTGGCGCGTCAGGACCAGTATAGCCTTTAGATGCCAGCAAAGCAGACATCAAACCCGCGCGTGCGGCCTGCCCCACCGAGAGGCTTTTCGACATTGTTCCAAGCGTTTCAACTGAGCCGGAAGTCTGAGCCAGAGCATGGCCCAACGCATCGACGAGTTCTCTGGATGAGAGTTTTAAAAGTCTGCCAGCAGCAAGGGTTGCGCCAAAAGCTCCGCAAGTTGATGTAATATGCCAACCGCGCGCATAATGGACCGGATGCAATGCATTGCCCAGTCGACATGTTAATTCTGCTCCCAGAACAAACGCTTCGATCAGCGCGCGCCCGGATACAGGCTTCCCCTCAGCGGCCAGCGTCTCAGCTAAAGCCAGAATAGCCGGCGCAACAGGTGCAGACGGATGAATAACTGTCGGAACATGGGTGTCATCGAAATCGAAAATATTTGCCGAGGCCGCATTGATATAAGCGGCCCAGAGCATATCAGCACGTTCAGCGCGTCCGATCAGGCCGGCAGTGGCTGGACCGGAAAAAGCTGGCAGCATCGCTACCAGCTTCTGGATTGCAGCTTCATTTGAACCACCGATTGCTGTACCGACCATGTTGAGCAGCGAGCGCCGCCCGGCTGCAAGCACAGCATCAGGCATCGCCGGTGGCGAATGAATAAACTCAGCAATTACAGCGCTCAAACCCTTCATATCAAGCACCGGCAGCTTTGCCACGCACTTCCGTTCCAGCCCATTGTTCCAATGGGCGAATGATTGCCGTCATATCAGCATCCGGTCCGAGATCAGCTTTGGTAATGGAAAATAGCATCCGCACAGCGTTACCAACCAGCATTGGCACACCAAGACGTTCGGCTTCTTCAAGGCAAAGGCGAATATCCTTCAGAGATAAGGCTATCGCGAACCCAAAATCAAAACCGCGCGGCAGCACGAAGCGTGGAATTTTATCGACACTTGCCGAGGTGCGACCTGAACCGGCATTCAGAACCTCAATCATAACATCCGCATCTAGCCCCGCCTTTGCCCCCATAACCATCGCTTCGGAAGTGATCGCAAGTGCTGCCGCGGAGCAGATATTGTTGATGAGCTTCATCACCTGTGCCTTGCCGGGTTCTTCGGCCACACGAATTACTTTTCCAAGCGTCAGAAGCATTGGCTCAACAACGCTAAAATCTGCGGATGGGCCAGCGGCCATCAGGGCAAGTGTTCCCTTTTTTGCACCTGCAACACCGCCGGAAACCGGGCTGTCGATCAAAGCTATGCCGGCTGAAGAAAGGATTTCCGCCAAATCCATTTCAGCTTTCGGTCCGGTTGTTGAAAGATCAACAACGCGTTTCACAACACCGGGATTTGCAGCAATGGCTCGCCCGACTGCCAAAACGACTTCGGGTGTAGGCAAGGAGAGGAGGACTGTTTCAACCCGGGCGCATAGATCTTCAAGACTGCTGGCTGCATCTGCCCCGGCACCTGTCAAAGCTGAAACCGCTGCCTCTGAACGGTCATTGACCACCAGCTTGTAGCCTGCACCCAAGATGCGCTCTGCCATCGGGCGTCCCATATTACCAAGCCCGACAAAACCCAGTTCA
Source organism: Ochrobactrum sp. Marseille-Q0166 (assembly GCF_014397025.1). NCBI lineage: Bacteria > Pseudomonadati > Pseudomonadota > Alphaproteobacteria > Hyphomicrobiales > Brucellaceae > Ochrobactrum > Ochrobactrum sp. Marseille-Q0166. The sequence continues at coordinate 405,144 of NZ_JACJUO010000003.1, forward strand.
GACATTCCACTCTCCTGTTATCGTGGCCCCGCTGTCAGGCAAAAGACCAACCATTATCCACCGGTATTGCAGCGCCATTGATGCCTTCGCTGGCAGAGCCGCTAAGAAACAAAGCAAGAGCTGTTACCGTATCCATCGGAATAAATTTTCCGCCCGGTTGGCGGGTTGAAAGAAAGAGGCGTGTTGCCTCTTCTTCGCTTAAGCCTTTCTCAGTAGCCAGCAGCCTGATGCGGCCCCGCGCTGAATCTGTCGCCATCAACCCTGGACATATTGCGTTGCAGGTGATTGTTGTTGAAGCCAGTTCAAGCGCCAACGTGCGGGTCAGGCCGATCATCGCATGCTTGGTGGTGACATAATCCGCGCGCTCTGCAAGAGCGATCAAACTATAAACAGACGCCATATTGATGATCCGTCCCCAGCCACGTGCCTGCATGTCGGGAAGGCAAGCCCGGATCAGCCGGAACGGTGCAGAAAGATTAACTTCCAACGCACGATCCCAGTCGGAATCTGCAAGCGATTGCACTGGTGAAATTTTACGAATAACCGCATTGTTGATCAGAATGTCGATGCTGCCTAAATATCTTTTTGCGTGTTCAAAAAGCTCATCCGCAGCACCTTCCTGAGATAAATCAAGCGACACAGCACCGACCGGCTGGCTTATCTCATCCGCCAAAGCCGCAGCAACATCGGTTACTTCCGGCCGAATATCCGTGAGGAAAATGCGGTTTCCGGCTTTTGCAAAGACCCGCGCAAGCTCAAGGCCCAGCCCAAGAGCCGAACCCGTGATCAGCACAGTTTTATCGCTACAGGGAGCCCAAACCGAATTCATCGTGCCAGTTCCTCCCATTTGAGAACTGGCTCAACATCCAGTCGCACAACAATGCCTTCAAGCGCTTCTGACGGCGCACAATAAGCGCGCATTACCGCTGGATCATGCCCCGGCACGATATGATCTAGTGTTGGAGCCAGTTCAGTTAAACGAGCATAGCCGCGAATGAGTTCTGCTTCGTCAAACAAGACCGGAAACGGATTCTCGCGCTCCATATTAGCGTAAAAATGCGTTGCATCAGAGGCAAGAACCACCCAGCCGCGCTTTGTATAAACCCGAACAGCCTGCAAACCTGCACTATGCCCCGGCACCGAATGCAACCAGATACCGGGCGATAGTTCCGTATCGCCGCGATGAAATTCAATGCGACCGGCATACAGATGACGGACGTAGTCAACGATATTTCCAACATCGAACGGCGCTCGCGCTTTTGGATCACACATGCATGGGCCGGTCGCATGCTCTGCCTCGTTGACCTGAAGATGAAAGCGAGCTGACGGAAAATCGCCGAGGGTTCCGGCATGGTCATAATGCAGATGCGTGAGAATCACCTCGCTGACCTTTCCGGCATCCACATCCAGCAGCGCAAGCGCATCAACAGGACGACGCAAAAACGTGCGTACCCGCGCATCGGCTGCTTGCTGCCCGAACCCCGTATCAATGACGTAAATTTCGCCTCCTCGACGCGCCAGCCAGATGAAATAATCCAGATTTTCACCCGACTCATGTGGATCAGCATAAAGAAAATTATCTTTCGCTGTTCGTCCGGTGTGCGTGGCGTAACGAAGTGCGTAAAGCTCAAAAGGCGTTGGTTTCTCGTTAAAATCTGCCGCAGGAGCCGCCATCATTTTCCCACTTTACGTTCACGTTTGCCGAAAACTGTCGAACTCTGTTTTTAGTATGACCGTAATCTTGTCATACAATCTATTGACAGGTCAAGTCCAGCATGTCTAACCTTGAGACAATCAGAACGGCAAAATCAATCTGAAGCCAGGCGACAGGAACGAGACAGCCGTCCTGCCCACCTTAACGGAGAGATGCATGACTCGTCCCGAATTTAGCGGTGAACAATTCCAGAAAGGGCTGAAGGTCAGACGTGAAGTGCTTGGCGATGGCTATGTAGCGCCTTCGCTGGCCAGTGCAGACGATCTGACCGCGCCATTGCAGAAGTTGGTCACGGAATGGTGCTGGGGTGAAATCTGGACCCGTCCGGGACTGGAACGCAAGACCCGCAGCTTTCTCAATCTCGCAATGCTAACTGCACTGAACCGTCCACATGAAGTGAAAATACATGTCCGTGGCGCTCTGAACAACGGCGTTACGGAAGAAGAGATCGTTGAAGTTATTCTTCAGGCAGCGATCTATTGTGGCGTGCCAGCAGCCCTCGATTCTATGCGCGTTGCGACGGAGGTTATCCGTCAGATGCGCGACGAGAAGGCCGCAAGTGCCTGATCCTGATACCGGAAACGCTCAATAAAAACGGGGAACACCCGCGATTCCAATTGCAATAGGAGGCCCATGTGACACAGGGAACAGCAGCAAAGATCGCAACTCAGCCACATCGGTTGAAGACCGGCGAAGAGTATAAAGAGTCGCTCAAGGACAACCGCCAGATTTGGGTTGGCGGACAGAAACTGAATTCCGTTTATGACGAACCAGCGCTCGCGAAAGGTATCGAACTTCTCGCATCGATGTTCGACGATCAGTTCACTGAGGAACATGCAGACGCCACCACCTATTATGATGAGAAGGCAGGCGCAGTTCTGAGCCGTTCATGGCAGATTCCACGCACCAAAGAAGATCTCGCTGCGCGCCGCCGAATGATCGAGTACACCTCGCTCAAGACCGCTGGCACCTTTGGACGCCCACCGGATCTGGCTCCATCGATTGTTGTTGGTCTTTATGCCTATTTGCCGACATTCAAGAAGAAGAAGTCGCTTATTGAAGGTATTGACCCGGACTTCGCAGAAAACATTGAGCGCTATATGGAATATGGTCAGAACAACAATCTGACCGCTTCGGAAAGCCTTGCAGGGCCACAGGCTGATCGCTCTTCGCCAAAGGCTTCGGAAGCTTCGCTGCTCAAGGCCCGCAAGGTCACCAAAGACGGCGTTTATATTTATGGCGCGAAAACTGTAGGCTCAATTGCCGCACAAGCAAACGATATTTTCTTTACCAATCTCGGTGGCATTCAGGAAACGGCTTTGTCGCAAATTTTTTGCCCGGTTAAAGACGGCCATATCTGTGGACGCAATTATGCTGCGAGCTGTGCGAAGACCTTGAATGGCGAGCGGTTGTTGTTGGCGAATTGCTTCTTGCGGATCATATGCGCCACTTCGATGCCAGCAATTGTCGCTGAAGCTGAATGGAATGCTTTGAAGCCTAATGTGTGTTTAGTGATCCGCTTAATGAACCGATGGTCCTGTTCAAGGATGTTGTTCAAATATTTGGCCTGCAGGATTTCAATCATCTTACCTGTGCCCGTGATTTTCAGGATCGTGTTGATAGCCTGTGCGCCAGCTAAATTCGCCCCGCTCTTATCAATGACGATTTTGTTAGGAACACCATTGCTTGCAATGGCTTTCCTAAAGAAACGCCTTGCTGTGCCGATATTTCGGCGCTCAGAGAGCATGAAGTCAAGAGTTTGGCCATCACGATCTACGGCTCTATACAGATAGGTCCAGTTCCCTTTGACCTTTATATAAGTCTCGTCAACACGCCATGAGCCAGATGTTGGTCGCTTACGTTTCTGTGCCTGATCTGCAATCTGTGGCGCATATCGAACGACCCAACGGTTTAAGGTTGCATGATCAACATCGACGCCTCGTTCGGCCATAATTTCCTGAAGGTCACGATAGGAGGCAGGGTAACGAAGGTAGAAGAATACGGCATAAAGAATGACGCTTTTGGGGAAATGAGCCCCTTTGAAATCGACAGCCATTCGCTCGCATCTCGTTCAAATAAACATAACGGACGCATTTAACTCAACAGAAGTGAAAATTTTGCGACAAAGCCCATCCTTGAACAGGACCATCGGTTCATTAAGCGGATCACTAAACACACATTAGGCTTCAAAGCATTCCATTCAGCTTCAGCGACAATTGCTGGCATCGAAGTGGCGCATATGATCCGCAAGAAGCAATTCGCCAACAACAACCGCTCGCCATTCGAGGTCTTCGCACAGCTCGCAGCATAATTGCGTCCACAGATATGGCCGTCTTTAACCGGGCAAAAAATTTGCGACAAAGCCCCTGAGTTTGGGTTTTTCACGCGATAGCTGCCGCCGTTTTCCAAGTGTCGAATGCTTCGAGGGGTATTGTCACGTTAACTGATCTGCAGTTGCCTGCCTGACGTGTTGGGCTTAAATTTTGGTGATGCAGACATCAGATATGAGTTTCAAGCGTCACCGTTTTTCTCCGCAGATAGTTTCTCACGCGGTGTGGCTTTATCTGCGGTTCAACCTGAGCCTGCGAAGTTGAGGAAATCCTGCTTGAGCGTGGGATTGACGTTTCCTATGAGACGGTTCGTCGTTGGATCGCTAAGTTCGGCCCCCAGATCGCCCGCAATCTGCGGCGACGTTTGGTATCTGGACGAAGTCGTTGTGAAATGCGCTGGAGAGAAATTCTGGCTCTGGCGTGCGGTGGATCAACATGGCATCGTTCTCGAAGAAATCTTACAGAAGCGGCGTGACAGAAGGGCGGCAAAGCGCATGCTCGTGGCGTTAATGAAACGCTATGGCTTTGCTCCCAAACGGATCAACACCGATAAGCTGCGCTCCTACGGGGCAGCAAAAGCGGACGTGGCGCCCGGCCTCGAACATTGGTCGCACAAGGGCCTCAATAACCGAGCCGAAAACAGCCATCTGCCGTTTCGAAAACGGGAGCGAACCATGCAAGGTCATCGGTCACCTGGAGCGTTGCAACGGTTCGTCTCCATGCACTCAGCGACCCGCAATTGTTTTTCTGTTCCATCTCGTCGCCGCACCGCACAGACAATTCGCTACCATTGCCTCGAAGCATTCGACACTTGGAAAACGGCGGCAGCTATCGCGTGAAAAACCCAAACTCAGGTACCTTCTCGAAAGCACAAAGTTAACGTGACAATACCATTTTAAGAAGAAGAGAACTGTTTTCGACAAAGATAAAATTATGCCATGCTTAGACCGTATCGCGTGAATACTACAGCCCGCCTGACAATTATATTGAGTTTTACATAGCCATAACTTAGAGGTAACGATGCCTTTTTTGGAGGCACCGTTACTTGTGCAATCTATCAGGCTTCGGGTGAATAGCCAAATGTCACGGCAGGATTTTCAGCAGTCTCCACCCAAATGCTTTTTGCTTGAGTGTAAGCCATCAGCCCATCTTTGCCGCTCGAGCGGCCATAGCCGCTGCGCCCAAAACCGCCGAATGGAGACATGACCGAAATTGTCTTGTAGCCATTAATCCAGAAGGTGCCAGCCCGTACGTTAGCAGCAACGCGGTGCGCACGCGCAACATTTTCTGTCCAAACAGCGCCTGCAAGGCCATAGGGATTATCATTAGCAAGAGCTACTGCTTCTGCTTCATCATCAAACGGCATAACCGCAACCACTGGGCCAAAGACTTCTTCCCTTGCGATATTCATGGCAGGATTGACCTGGTCGAGAATTGTCGGCGCATAATAATAGCCACCAGTTTCTTCAAGAAATTCCGGTTTTTTTCCGCCCGTCGCTAGCACTGCGCCATCCGCGATGCCATCCTGTACCATCTGATCAATCTTTGACCATTGCCGCGCATTGTTGATTGGCCCTATATGAGAATTATCGTCGTAAGGATTTCCTACTACAATGCGGTTCGCAGCATCGGCGTAACGTTCAACAAACTCTTGGTGAATTGAACGATGAACCAGCAATCGTGAACCAGAAACACAACTCTGGCCAGCTCCGCTAAAAATGGCCGATTGAGCACCAATAATTGCACGGTCAATATTGGTGTCTGGAAACACGATATTTCCCGACTTGCCACCGAGTTCAAGGATACAAGGCACAACATTCTTGGCTGCGGTGGCTGCAATATCGGAACCAGCCTTAGCCGACCCTACAAAGACGACAAGTCCAGTAAGCGGATGTGAAACTAAAGCTTGTCCAGCAGTAAGCCCCTGACCCGCGATAACATTGACAAGTCCGCGTGGCGCGCCACCCTGCTCGCACATCAATCCAAGGATCAACGTTGAAAGAGGCGTCAATTCTGATGGCTTGATAACGACTGCGTTACCTGCACAGATTGCCGGGGCAATCTGCCACCCGCCTGTAAACAAAGGCGCATTCCATGGAGTGATCTGCGCTACGACACCAATTGGCTCATGTCGCGTGTAATTGAGGTGACTGCTCGGCACAGGAATGACATCACCATAGAGCTTGTCACACCAACCCGCATAATATTCAAACATCTCAGCCACGCGAACGGCTTCGCCACGAATATCGCGAATAGGTCTTCCAGCCGAGCGGCTCTCAATTTCTGCTATGAGCGAAGCATTTTCACGAATTCGCCTAGCAATTTCATTCATCACGCGTCCACGTGCAGAAGCTGTCAGCCCCATCCATTCCTTTTGAGCGCAAGACGCACTATACATCGCCGCATCTATCACGGATTGATCTGCATCCTTGAACGAAGCAAAGACTTTACCGGTCGCTGGATCCGTCAGGTTCTGCTCAGAACCACGACCGATAAGAATCTCACCATTCACGAAACTGCCGATTTCGCCGTTCGAGAAAAAGTGTTGGAATATTTCAGCAATACGTGCGGACTGTGCGTTTGTTTCGATTATTTGCGTCATGTTATGGCTCATTATTTAGATGAATTGGGTTGAAAAGCGCCCATCTGGGTGAAGTCATCATTATCGTTGAGATGCGCTGCATCGGCCCAAAGCTTTGCAACAACAGACGTAAGAGGATTGTCTGCACCTGTACGTTGCGCCATTTCCTGCGCCAAACGCACATCTTTGCGCATCAGCCCCATCGAAAAACCGCTGTCAAAACGGTCGTTCATAATCCAAGTTGGAAAATGAACTTCACTGATCATCGATTTTCCGGAAGCTGCATTCAATACACGCAATGTTGCCTCTGGGCTTATCCCAGCGGCCAGCGCAAGCTTCAGGGCCTCACTTGTTGTAATCATATGAGCTGCGGCCAAAAGATTATTGACAAGCTTTGCCACGTTACCGGCACCGCTCGGCCCTACATGCAATACTTTTGCGGCCATGGCTTCAATGACAGGCTGCGCGAGTGCAAGATCAGTGTCACTTCCGCCGATCATCATCGTCAGCTTGCCGGAAGCCGCTCCTGCAGGGCCACCACTTACTGGCGCATCAAGGAATCCGTGTCCAAGTGTGTTAAGCTTCTGCGCCAATGCTCTGCTAACATCTGGCTCTGAGGTGGATGTATCGATGATAACGACACGCCGACGATCTTTACCGAAGTGGTCCATATGTGCATTCACGACAGCTTCCACATCGCGTGCAGTTGGAAGAGAAAAAACTAGAAACTCCGCCTTTTCAAAGATGATATCGAGGCTGTCCACTGGTGTTACATTTACACTCTCAGCCAGTTCCTTGCGTTCTGCCGACAAATCAAAACCAAACGTAGGGAAACCTTTGGTAGCAAGCGTCTTCGCCATGCCAAGCCCCATACTACCAAGGCCAACAACGCCAATTATTGGCTTATCCTGTTGTGACATTCCCACTCTCCATTTTTCACGCGTGACCTTAAGGCTCACCACATTTCGAATGAAGAAAAGCTGGCACCAAACCGGCCAAGCGCATAGCCGTCTAGGAAACAACGCAGTGTCCCACGCCATGCAACAGTATTTTGTATATCTACTTGAAGGCAGCCATATTGTTGGCGAGAAAACCGCTCAGCCTTTCGACTGAAAGCGGCAATCTACGACGCGCGCGCACCATGAGATGTGCACTTGCCTCAGCGAGTAACGGATCTGACAGTTCCCGAATTGCAACCGCATTGCGCACCAGCTCTGTTGAGACAGCGAACCGTGGTAAAAATGATATGCCAAGACCCGCTATCACAAAACGTCGCAAAACATCAATTGATGTTGTTTCCACCAACGGCGCGATAGCAAATCCACCATCCGCAGCAACACGCGTGACAAGCTGTGTGATCCCATGTCCGGGCCGCAACAAAGCATTTGGAAGGCCTGCACAGTCAGCCAACTCAAGTTGGCTTTTCTTAAGCAATGGATGCTCTGGAGGCGTAATAACACAGAGCGATTGTTTCGAGATCGCCAGAGAACGAACACGTGCATCCATCAATGGATTATAAGCAATCCCAATATCTGCATCACCATTTGCTATGCCGTCCAAAACGCTTTGAGTTCCTCCAAGCTGTAAGTCATATTGAATATCTGGATAAATTCTGACAAAAGCCCCAAGACCATATTGCAAAACATCGGCGAGAAACCCTTCGCCGCATAAAATTCGAACACGTCTTTGCTGAACACCTTTTAGAAATCCAAGTTGCTCTGTGAGCAGACTGTGCTCCTCAAGAACACGTTTGCTATGTTCAAGAACCAGCTCACCAGCCTCAGTCAACGTCATGCCGCGCGCATTCCGTTCGAACAGAGATAAACCTATATTGCGTTCTGTTTCAGCAATCTGTCGACTAACAACGGACGGTGCAACATTCGCATGCTCGGCAGCGGCACGGATCGAACCAAACCGGACCACTGCCATAAACAAGCGCAATTCTTTAGCGTCGAGAGTATCCATGACCCTTTGTTGCCGAGAAGCCACCTTTAATCAATGTCCGTTGCAAAACTTGCAACGTCCAATTAAGCAACAGCTAGTTCGCTCTGCACAAGCTTAATCCAGAAGTTCGCTCCTATCGGCAAAAGAGCATCATTGAAGTCGTAGTAAGGCGAATGAAGCCCCGGGTTGGCACCATCCCGCTTGCTGCCTAGCCAAAAGTAACACCCTGGCTTTTCCTGTAGCATGAATGCAAAATCTTCTGCCGCCATACTTGGGGCGACATCCAAAACCTTGAGGCCAAGATCGGTTGATTCCGCAAGCTCACGAACTTTACGTGCGTTCTCCGCTGTATTGATCGTTGCCGGATATCTTGCTTCATAACTAACGTGTGCCGTACAACCGAACCCTTCTGCGATCGATGAAGATAAAGCCTGCATACGGTGGGCGATTATCTCGCCAACCTCAGGCAAAAACCAACGGGTTGTACCGCGAATAACCATTGTTTCTGGTATAACATTCCATGCATCACCGCCATGCATTTGCGTGACTGAAACAACTGCAGATTCCAACGGCGATACATTGCGGCTTGCGATTGTCTGAAGAGCTGTAACTAGTTGCGACGCGGCAACTACTGGATCTGCACCTTCATGCGGCATGGCACCATGAGCCCCTTTACCTGTCAGCTCAATCTCAAATGTACCAAAAGCCGCCATCATCGCGTCATCCCGCGCGACACATGTGCCTAACTCAAGCGCAGGCCAGTTATGCAGCCCATAAACCGCGTCCATCGCAAAGTCTTTGAAAAGGCCGTCCTTTACCATGTCGCGACCGCCACCCTCATTTTCCTCAGCTGGCTGAAAAATGAAATGCACCGTTCCATCAAAATCAAGTTTGCTGATCGCTTTCGCTGCTGCAAGAGCCATTGTCACATGCCCATCATGACCGCAGGCATGCATTTTTCCTGATATCTCGGACGCATAAGCGACACCGCTCTTTTCAACGATAGGCAACGCATCCATATCTGCACGAATGCCGATTGAACGGCTCGATGTTCCGCGGCTTAAACTACCGACTACGCCTGTTTTTGCGTACCCCTTCGCAATATCATAACCCCATGAGCGTAGTTTCTCCGCTATGAGCGTCGCAGTCCGATTTTCCTCAAAAGCGAGTTCTGGATGACTATGTAAATCATGCCTCCACGCCGTTGCTTCAGCTATATCCGCTTCGTTAAGAAAAATAGACATGTTTGAACCCTCACGATAGATTTGGTAAAGCCAATATTGCCTCACCAAAAAATAACTTAGCCCGTGATGCGCAGCGTAAGGTCGGCAACAACCACTGATCCAAGATATGTGCCAATCATCACGCATATAGCCACAATGACGATCTTCCAGCCCGAGCGGCGGGCAATCTCAAACTCATTGCGTGTGAGCGCCAAGCCGCCATAGGCAAGTGCCGGTGTTGCCAGTGCAAGAAAGTTCAAATCGCCTACTTTGGCCAGAACAAATTCCGATATTGGAACGCCAGGAATTGTAATGACAATAGCAATAAACGAAACCCATGCGACACTTGGAAGGTAAAAAGGCATATAGCGCGCCATAATCAAACCACCGAGAGACGCACAATAGAGAACTGCCATCCCAGGCAAAGCTTGCACAGGTGTAACACCCGTTCCCACCCAGTTAGAAACCAGACCAAGGAAGCAGGCAATTATGAGGAGTAGCGCATTCTCAACAACATCGATCTTGCGTTCATCCGTGCTCTCGACGGACAAAGTAAGATTATCGACGGATTTTTTCACTGATTTTGAAGTCATCTGCCCTGCCCCTCACCTTATTTCGCGTCAAGATATTCATCTGGACGGCACTTTTTAAAAAGCCATTCTGTAAGTGGCAGAGCCACGAACAAACCGACATAAAGCCCAGTCGCATAAGTCAGAATATTGCTGGCTGCGGCGAGAGCAAGAATGAGGTCTTGTTGGTCTGGCAAAATGCTGACCAAACCACCAGTACAAGCGGCAAGCATGCTACCGGAGCCAACACCACACGACATAGCCAAGGCGCGCACATCGAATACACCAAGGCTATGGACCAAGGGCGGCATGATGGCGAAAACGAAAGTGCCAATAAGTGTTCCGGTAGCATAAACGCCCATGACACCTGCGCCTTCGGGGCTATCGAGACCATATTTATCGGCGATCAGCGCGAGATTAGGCTCGCGGTCAATCGAATAGGTTGCGCCAATTGTCTCACGTCCCATCTTTAAAAGAAAAACAGCAACAGGGAAGGCAACTGCAATCGTTCCAAGATTGCCTATCTCTTGCAAAATGAGAGCGGGACCAGCAGCAATGATATTATCGATCTGTGGTCCTACAGTGGTGCCAAATTTTGCAATAAACGGCATAATTGCAATGGTGATCATTGTTCCGGAAAGCTTTACCGAATCTGACTTCAGCACTTTTCCTGCCGCTTTCAGGATATGCGGGTTCAGAATGATACCCATCGCAAATGCGTAAAGCATCGGCAGAAATATTACAGAGCCAATGCCTATGGGTATTTTACGAACACCAATCAATTCGGCGATACAGATGATAACCAGAACGAACGCGTGCAACCAAATATGGTGCATCGCGAAGACTTTATTCCCCTTCACGCGGGACTCCTTGATTTTATTTTACCGCTGCTCATCAGTATGATCAGTTTGAAAATGAGGTCCAGCCTGACATCCAGGAACGGAGTGTTGCTTGGCCAGCAACAGAAGGAGAAACGTTTTATCAGTGACGTGGCGGACATGCGCCTGATTAGCTCCTCCTTCTTGAATAGTCTACTGGCCGTTCAGTGGAAGATTCACGGTAGACCTACATATAAACAATTTCCGATACCGAACCACTCGCATTCAGCTCAAGGGCAAGTTCAATCACCAGAGCGTTGATAAGGGGAATCTTGGGATGGAGGTTTAGCAGGCTAAATTGCGTAATCCTTAAACCTCAACCCGCCACGTCTCAAAACGGCAGTAGGTTGAGGTGATAAACTCCCTCGTGATTTTGACTCAGATCTTTCAGGTCCTTTCGCCGACAGCTTTTATCGATAACCCGACTCCAAAATCGTAGAGCCTTGGTCTACTCGAAGAACTTCAAGCCGACATGGTAAGCACATTCGTTATTGCATACGCCACGATAGAGAATGGAAAACGACGATTTTATACATCTGATCTCGTTGTTTCACGTCACAGATATAGACCAGTCACGATCACGAATAATCGATGTGAAAGCACCTGTTTCCAGTATATTGAGCGCGCCGTCGAAGGCGAACTTGCTAATAATTTGCCATCGATATTCTAGCCACCGGCAGAACGAGCGGTTTATTCTCACAACAACCCGATTTTCAGAGTTTGGTTTCATACGACGGTGCTTGCTGTCAATCGGCGAGCAACAAGTCCCTCAATAGTCGGATCGAAAACAGATCGCTGACCAAGAGTTGACATGACAACGGTCTTATCTTTTCGAATGATCCCCTATACCAATATAATTACATTAGAATTCCGGGAGTCGGACAGGGGTTGCCATGCAGCGGTTTCAGTTGGGGTCGGTTGATCTCAATCTTTTAAAGGTCATTTATGCGCTCGTCGTAAAAGGCAATATGACGACTGCAGGTGAATATATCGGTCTTTCTCAACCCGCCATGAGTCACGCCTTGAAGCGGGCACGCGCAATAACAGGCGATGAACTGTTCAAAAAAACTTCCGGTGGCTTTGTGATGACACGCTTCTGCACGGAAATCTTTCCAGCGGTGCGGCGTATTATCGAAGAAACGGAAGCTGTCATGCTCCAACGGCGGGCATTCGAACCCTCAACATCCCATCGCACTTTCAGAATTGGCATGAACGACTATTTCTCTGTCGTCCTGATGCCCCGCCTTCTGGAAAGTGTCCGCTCTGAGGCCGAACACTGCGTTCTGGAAGTCATCCATATGCCGCGCACCGGCTCAAACCAAAACAGGAACTTTCTTCCTGTTGTGCAGGAACATCTCGATGAGGGGGCAATCGATGTCGCCGTCATGACTGCAGACAACTTTCCGGCTCGGTATCGTTGTTCTTCACTTTTTACCGAGAGAAGAGTCTGCATCATGTCAGCAAACAATCCGGTAGCGAGAGATCCCTTGACACTCGATACCTTGCTTTCACTCGGACATGTTAAAGTGACGTCTTCGCCGGGTCGTCGCGGATGGATTGACGAGCGTCTTGACGCGTTAGGGCTACAGCGCCGCATCGTCGCGGTCGTTCCGCATTTTTCCGCAGCAGTCGCTATCGTTTCTCGCAGCGATCTCGTTGCCATGATGCCGGAGAGTGTTGCAAAGCTGTTCGAACATTCTCACGATTTACTATTGCTGGAATCGCCTTTCGCAGAGGAAAAACAATCCACCAGCATGATCTGGCTTGCCGAAAAGGAGCGTGATCCGGCAAGCCTCTGGTTGCGTGAGCAAATTTCCGCGTGCTTTACGGAAGATCTGCACTAACGACTGTGCATTATTTGCCGCTCACCTTTGCCGCAATAAACTGGTCGGCAACACTCAAGAACTGCTCCATCGTCACCGCAGGTAGCTCTTCCTTGAAGCTACCGTCATTGCGAGCAATGGCCAGTTCGTCAGGAATTGCGCGGCGGTTGACGAAAACCATATCCAACGCAGGCATGCCCAGAATGAACTGCCCGAAATGGCCCGCAGCCACGAAGGCTCCTTCCCATTCCGGGGTATCCTTGGTCACCACAGGAATCCACCACAGGTAGCTGTAGCCGGCAACACGGGATTTTTCGCTCTCATTCATTTTTTCGGCGGGAACCCGAATGCGTGTGCTTTCCGCAACCCAGTCCGCTGGGATGATTTGCTCGTCACCCCAGCGACCATTGCGCACCATCGACAGACCCAGTCGCGCCATATCCCTGCCCGACAGAAAGAAATGGTAGGCGAGATAGCGGGACGCGCCCTCATAGCCCATCATACGCTGACGCGACGGATCGAAATCCTGAAGGCCCATCGGACCTGCAAAATCCTCTTCGAAGGCTTTGAAGACACTGCGTCCAGTGAGTTGTTCAAAAGCCGCACCCAAAACGTTGAAGTCCCAGTTGTTGTAATGGAAATAGTCGCCTGGTTTTTTTGAGCCGCGCTCTGGTATGTTTTTCGTATTGCTACCGGGACTGCCGGGCTGATGATAGACACCCGAACTGCTGATCAACAGATCACGAAGGGTCGCTGTCTTCTCAATTGGAAGAAGGCCATGGTCTTCATCGATGTTCAAAACCGCCATCGTCAGATCGAGATCGATCTTCCCTTCCGCAACCGCTTTACCAAAGAGCATCGAAAGAATACTTTTTCTGGTCGACGCGAGATAGCTGACTTCCGATACGTCTCCGTAAGTGTAGAGCGATTTTCCGCCGGCGACTGCCATGAAAGATGTGGTCGACAGGCCGTCGAGCATGGTGTCCACTTTTTCTTTAACGGTGGTGGAGAGACCATAGTCTTCAGGAGTGGTGATCTTCGCCCATTCCCGAGCGGGAAATTCCTGACGAACCGCTTGTGGCTGGCGTTCCAGAGGCGCTGAAACAGACATGTTTTATCCTTTTGAAAGTGTCGATTGTGGGATGTCAATCGTTGAGATGGCAGGCACTTTTGTGTTCCGAGCCAATAGCCTGAAGTGTCGGTTTTTCGACGCGGCAACGCGCCATCGCAAACGGACAGCGCGGATGGAAATGGCAACCGGACGGTGGCGACAGTGGGCTTGGAATCTCTCCTTCGATAGCCGAAAAGCGCCGTTGAACGGGATCAAGGCTTGGTCTTTCCTGAAGAAGTGCGCGCGTGTAAGGGTGGTTCGGGTGCGAAAATAATTCGTCAACCCGCGCTTCTTCCACAACGCGTCCAAGATACATGACCACGACGCGGTCGGATATGTGTTCGACCACGGAGAGATCATGACTAATGAAAAGATAGGTGAGATCCAGCTGCTCTCTGAGATCAAGGAAAAGATTTAAAATCTGCGCCTGGATCGAAACATCGAGCGCGGCAACGGATTCGTCGCAGATCAGCATGTCAGGCTGAACAGCCAAGGCACGCGCAATACCGATGCGCTGGCGTTGCCCCCCGCTGAACTGGTGCGGAAAACGACTTGCCATGGATGGGTCGAGTCCTGATCGCTCCATTTGCAGACTGACGTAATCGTCCAGTTCACGCGCGTTGGTCATTTTGTGGTATAGTGGCGCTGCCCCGATGATCTCATGCACACGCTGGCGTGGATTGAGCGACGACGACGGGTCCTGAAAGATCATCTGGACCTTCAGTCGCGCATCTTCTGCCTGCTCACTGTTCATCTCGGTCAACTGCTTGCCCCGAAACAGAACCGACCCCTCGGAGGCTTGCAACAGTCCTGCCACCACGCGACCGAGTGTCGATTTTCCACAACCGGATTCACCGACGATGCCGACCACCTCACGTTCTTGCACGGTGAGGCTGACATCATCCAGCGCTTGGACGACCGGATTTGGAGCTTTCAGGCCCATCAGCTCGGCACCGCGTTCTACCATACCCGATTTACGACTGAAGCGCTTGCTGACGTTGCGTACTTCCAAACGATGGCTCATGATGACGCCCCTTCCATGACGGGGTGAAAACAGCGAAGCAGACGCCCTGCCATCGGTTCTAGTATCGGTTGGTTGAGGCATATTTCACTGCCAAAGGAGCAGCGCGGACGAAACGCACAACCCGTTGGCATATTGGCAACCGAAGGAGTGGCCCCTGATATCTGCCTTAGTCGTTCGCCGCGTTTGTTATGCGCGGGCAGGCTTGCGATCAGACCGTTGGTGTAAGGATGCAAAGGCCGCCTCAGCAGATCGGCCGTTAAACCTTGTTCAACGATACGACCCGCATACATGACTGAAAGCCTCTCAGCCAGACCGGCAACGACCGAAAGGTCATGGGTAACCCATATCAGAGCCGTCCCTTTCTCTCGAGCGAGCTTCTGCACGATTGAGAGAATTTGTGCCTGAATGGTCACGTCAAGCGCAGTCGTTGGTTCATCTGCAATGATCAGGTCTGGTGACATAAGGAGTGAAATGGCAATTGCCACGCGCTGCCGCATACCACCGGAGAACTGATGCGGATATGCATTTAGACGCTCTTCCGGGCTTGGAATGCCCACCATACCCAAGGCGTCGCGTGCGCGCTCACGCGCAACCTTTTTGCTGACGTTTTCGTGCGCAAGCACGACTTCCATCATTTGTGTATCGACGCGAAGTACGGGATTGAGCGTCGACATCGGATCCTGAAAGATCATCGCAATACGGTTGCCCCGGATGGATTGCAATTCTTTCTGCGAGGCGCTTCGCAGATCCATTCCTTTGAAAAGGATTTGGCCACCCGTCACCTGTACAGGCTTATCGAGCAGGCCCATAATCGACAGACCTGTAATCGATTTTCCAGAACCGGATTCTCCAACAAGGCCCATCACTTCGCCTGCAGAGAGACTGAGATTTATGTCGTCAATAAGGGTTATATTACCCTGTTCGGTCACGACTTCTGTTTTCAAACCTTTGATTTCAAGCATGGCACTCATCTCCGTGCAGCCTTCGGATCCAACAGTTGGCGCAAACGATCTCCAACAAGATTGATGGCAAAGATCGTGACCAGAAGTGCAATCCCGGGGAAAAGGGCGATCCAGTAGGTTCCCGACAACATGAACTCATATCCGCTGGCGATAAGAAGTCCGAGCGAGGGTTCTGTTATTGGAACACCGAGACCTAGAAAGCTGAGTGTCGCTTCAAGTGTAATAGCCCGTGCCACCTGCATGGTCAGCAGTACGACAAGCGGCGACAGGCAGTTTGGAAGCAATTGACGAAACAGAATGTTGCGGTGCGGTAGGCGCAGAGACCGCGCTGCTTCCACGTATTCCCGGCGAAGCTCCGTCAAGGCTGCACCACGTGCCGTGCGGGCATACGTCGCCCATTCCACTAGAACAATGGCAAAGACCACATTTCCAACGCTCTTTCCGAGGAGTGCTAGGATCAACAGCGCGGATAGGATTGTGGGGAAAGAAAGCTGAAGATCAACAAGCCGCATCATTCCGGTTTCAAGCCTTCCGCCAACATAGGCGGCCGTCAAGCCGAACGCCGTACCGATGATAAAAGCAAGTGTGGCAGAACCCAATCCAACGATGAGGCTTATTCGCAATCCATAAAGAATGGCCGACAGCATGTCGCGCCCTTGATCGTCTGACCCGAATAGAAAGGTGAAACCTGCCGATGATGGTGTCCCGGGAGCCATACGCCCATCCATAATATCCAGCTGCATGAGGTCATATGGATTCTGTGGCGACAGATATGGCGCAAACACTGCCATGAGGACGATCAGAATAATCAGCACAAGTCCCAGCACAGCAAAGGGCGAACGAGCAAACTGCCGCATGAATTGAAGGCCTGTGCGAAGTTTGGAAGAGTTTATTACTGTTCGCACATCATTCTCCCTGAAGCCTGATACGCGGGTCAAGCAACCTGTAGGTAACATCCACGACGAGGTTGATGATGACGAACATGATAACCACGAGCATAAGATAAGCGACGATGACGGGGCGATCGAGCGCGGCTATGCTGTCAATGATAATCTTGCCTACGCCTGGCCAGGCAAAGATGGTTTCCGTCACAACGGAAAACGCAATCGTCTGACCGATATCCAGACCCACAACGGTGACGACAGGGATCATCACATTTTTCAGCACATGGACGCCCAGAATACGCTTTGATGAGAGCCCCTTTGCGCGTGCAAATCGCACATACTCGCTCGACATAGCCTCCCGCACACCCGCCTCTGTCAAACGTGTCACCATAGAAATATTGAAAAGCGAGAGGCTGATTGCAGGGAGCAGGATGTGCCGTAAACCGTCCAGCGTCAGGAAAGACCATGGTATTCCAAAAACCACTTCGGTTGCACCACGCCCCGAGCTTGGGAGCCAGCCCAGTTGAACGCTGAAAATCATGATAAGAAGTATCGCGATCCAGAAAATCGGCAGACTAAAGCCAAAGATCGAGCCTATCATTATGAAGCGAGCGAATGGACTTTCCGGTTTCCATCCCGCGGCAAGCCCAAGTGGCACGCCAAAGATGATCGACAAGAGAACAGCAGCGAAAGCAAGCTCAAGAGTTGCAGGCAACCGGGACAAAATCAATTCAACAGCCGGTTCCTTATAGACGTAGCTAACACCAAGATTGCCCTGAAGGATTCCTTTCAAGAAAAGAAAGAACTGTTCGTAGAGAGGCCGGTCCAGTCCGAGATCCGCAATCAAACGCAAACGGTCATCGTGTGTTGCTTCAGGCGGAAGTAACGTTTCAATCGGGCTGCCGATCAGGTGAAGGCCGACGAATACAATCAGAGCCATTGCAAGCGCGACCAGCACCGCTTGCATAAGGCGCTGGATAATCCATAGGGTCATGATACCCTCTTATTATTGGTAAGATATCGAACCACCACTGTGGGGATCGTTTTGTATGTAGGTGATCGCCGCATTCGCTTAGACGGCTTCCCCACAAATGACCGAAAGGCAAGGCTGGCGCGGCGGCACCAGCCTCTTGTTCCACGCCCTATTCGGAAATATCCTTTGCAAGTGTTCGCTCATCTATCCGAGGAGTGTAGTCGAGACCGTTACGAAGCACCCAGGCATTGCTCTGCTGGTAGAGTGGAATGATGGCGCCATCATTCACCGCGACTTTCACAGCTTCGATAAGAGCAGCTTCACGCGTCTTGTCGTCGTAGATTGTCATCGCCTTGGAGACGAGGTCATCAAGCGCCGGATTGGAGTAGCCGCTGTCATTGGAAGCACCCAAGCCACGCTTAGGGTCAGCAGTGCCCAAAACGTTTATCAGCATGGAACTGGCGTCATAGGTGGCATTACCAAGACCCAGAAGCTTCATCGCGAATTCCGACTTGCGCGACGAAAAGGTGGTCCATGGGAGAGCCTCCACACTCGTCTTTACACCAATTCTCGTCCACATCTGAGCGATAGCCTGAACGACCGCAGGTGCATTGGGATAGCGATCATTCGGCACGTGAACCGTCAGCTGAAAACCATCCGGATATCCCGCATCGGCCAAAAGCTTCTTGGCTCCCGCAGCATCTGGTTTGGGAGGCTGAATGTCAGGCGTATAAGAAAATGCACCCTTGGGCAGCCACTGACCGGACGCCGTTGCAGTACCTTCCATGATCTTGTCAACGATGCCTTGGCGATTGATCGCTTCGGAAAGAGCATTCCGTACGCGGGGATCTGCCAAAGGATTCTTGTCCAGCACTTCTCCGTTAGGCCCCTTCACATTGGCTTTCCACGCATCACCTGATGTCGATGGTGCGAGATAGATAACCCGTAGACCTGGAGTGCTGACGAGAGAAAGATTGGCCGTTGTCTTGAAACGTGCGATATCCGTCGCAGCGGGCGCGTCGATGACATCAACATCGCCAGCAAGAGCAGCGGTCGTGCGCGCGCTCGCGCTTGAAATCATGCGATAAGTGGCATGATCCCAGGCGACTTTCTTGCCCCACCAATCGGGATTACGCTCCAGACCGACCTCAATGCCCTGTTTGAACGTCTTGAGGCGGAACGCGCCTGTGCCAATTGCAGCCTTGCCTGAATTATAGTCGGCAGTGTCGGCACCCTCGCCTGCATGGCGCGATACAATAGCGATATTGGCGAGATCGCCGGGGAGTGTAGGAGCTGGCGCCTTGGTGTTGATGATAACCGCCGCATCACCATCAGCCTCGACGCTTGCAATGTTACGCATAAAGCCGCCGAAGCCACCGGGGCTGTTCGGCACGTTTCCGGCCCGACCGAATGTAAAAATCACGTCGTCAGAGGTGAACGGCTTGCCGTCATGCCACTTTACGCCTTCCCGCAACGCAAAGCGCCATTTCGTTTCAGAAACAGATTCCCATTTCGTAGCCAGACCTTCAACCAATTGGCCGTCAGCCGTTCGCTCGGTCAACCGATCGAAAATCTGCATCGCAATCGAGTTGTTAGGCGAGGCATTGTAAAAGTGAGGATCAATGGATGTCACGGTTCCACTGAGGCCAATCGTCAGGTCCTTGGCTAGCACGGGGGTTGCGACCAAGCCCATAAAGCCAGTCAAGAGAATCACACCTGTTTTCATTTTCACGTTCCCTCATTTTATGAACATGTAACCGTCACATTCGTTTTGCTCAATTTATCAACGGAACGTAAAATTAAACAAATGAATGTTTTTTACATTTGTTATTCATGAGAAGAATAACGAGGCGTTCAGAATCTCTCTGAAACGCTTTGAAGCCCATCATCGGTTTGGTGACCCGCTTGATGAACAGATGATCTTGTTCAAGAATATTATTGAGATATTTGACCTGAAGAATTTCGTTCATTTTGCTTGAACCGGTGATCTTCAGAATGTTGTTAACAGCCTGCGCTCCCGCCAGATTGGCTCCACTTTTATCAATGATTATTTTGTTTGGAACGCCATTGCTTGCAATGGTTTTCTCCAAAAACGCCTTGCAGCGCCGAGACTTCGCCGTTCAGAGAGCATGAAATCGAGCGTTTGACCGTCACGATCAACAGCCCGATACAGATAGGTCCATTTCCCTTTGAGCTTTATATAGGTCTCGTCAACACGCCAGGAGCCAAGCGTTGGCCGTTTACGTCTTTGTGCTTCAGCCGCGATCTGGGGGGCGTAACGAACCACCCAGCGGTTCAGTGTTGCATGGTCCATGTCGACACCCCGCTCAGCCATGATCTCCTCAAGGTCACGATAGGAAACCGAATATCGGGCGTAAAAGAAAACGGCATAAAGCATCACACTTTTGGGGAAATGAGCTCCTTGGAAATCAATCGCCATCCCCGCTCTTCTCACTCAATGTTGCCTCGCAGCGTAAAATAGCTCAGAAAAAATGAACCTTTTGCGACAGAGCCCGATCGGCGAACCTTCGACTGCCTTCGGCGATGCAAAGACGACTGATGCTCTGCTCGACTGGCTTACCCATCATTGCGATATCATTGAAACAATAAATGCGCCGTGGCGCTTGAAAACCATTTCTCAAAGCAAAGCCGAAGAACGCTAACGATCAGCGTGCACAGAACCTTTACTAAATTGAAGTCTCGGGACGGCACGCTAATAGGCGCAACCTAAAGGAGAAGTACTTTTCAGACGACGGTAAGGGGGCTATCAAGCGCCGATTGATACTTTTTTCTTAGAATTCGCCCACCAGCGCGAACGAGATGGGTAAAAAGTAATTCTAAATCATTGAATCAAAGATGCACTACATAGGCGTTAATCCTGCCTTTTAACAACGCTTGCATCCATAATGTTTCTAATGCACTTTAGTTGTGTAGGCTCGCGAATGGAGTAAGAATATATCCATGTCAACATTGCAGGTTCCAAGCTCCCCTCCCCTCCCCCAGCGCCTCATTGGCTATGCGCGTGTATCGATAACCGACGATCAGGCTCATGTCATACAAATGGATGAACTGCGCTTGGCCGGGTGCAAACGGATTTTTGAGGAGAAAGAATCTGAAGCGATGCAGGACAGGCCAATTCTGAACAGGCTACTCGCAGAACTTGTTGCCGGCGACATACTCGTCGTTGTTAGCCTTGATCGGATCGCTCTCTCCGTCAGCCATCTTCTTGAGATGCTCGAAGAGCTTACGCAACGTGGCATCCACTTTCGCTCCATTCAAGACTCAATCGATTCATCAACACCACAAGGCATGTTTTTGCTGGAGGTCCTTCGCTCCGTCATAGTGCTTGAACGAAGACTTGCGGCTGAACGATCGAAAGCAGGAATAAAGGCTGCGAAGCTACGAGGTAGGCTACCAGGAAATCCGGGACTGCGAGAACGCAAGCCGGAGGCAATCAGGGCTGTTTCACAAGCACGCGACAAGCGCTATCTCGACGAACTGATCGCTACGGCACCCACATGGCTGCCGGTCGTGCAACAGCTACGACCGACCCATGGCTGGGACAGTGTGGTTGAAGTGCTTAATCGTCAAGGTCAGGACTGGACTATTGAGCGTCTGCGCCGCGCTGTGCATCGTCTTGTTCGCGAGAAAATGGCCGACAACAAACTCCTAATCCGGTCCCCCCGTCGCATACCTGCCGATCGGTTGATGAAACTGGTCGCTGCGATCGCCATTGCCGATCCACGCCTGTCGCTACGCGATATTGCGGCACAACTCGATAAATCAGGAGAAAAACCCTTGCATGGAGGGCGCAAATGGCTACCTGCATCTGTTCGCAATCTACTCGATGATGCGCATCGTTTTGGTCTCATTCGCCGCTAAGCAGCTGGCAAATCAGTCACCCAGATAGACGCTTTCTCGCCCTGCCCTATCAAACTTAACGACCGTCTATTAACAGGTCACTACGACTGGAGCATCGCTTACGCAAAACGCTATGTTGGTAAGTACAGACGTAACAGCATCTATCAGCAACACGCAACACATCAGAACGGCCCCTCAGGAACAGACTTCAGAGAGGCGAGATCAAATCAGCTTCATTACAAACACAGAGCTCCAATTTCCATGTCGCCAATCATTGTTAAGCCGGGTCATTACAATTGGTGTGGAACGCATTAAGCGCGGCACCACCGCTTCTGGAACCGTGCCGCCACCCAACCCATCACACCGCCCGTCAGAGAAATTTCTTCGAAGCTGCGAGGCCCCACCAGCAGCGGTGATGAACGGATAATCAAGCAAGTTAGCCAAGCCAAGCAACGGCCTTCACTACAGGGCATAATCGAGTGCGAAAACAGCGACGAGCCTCTCGATAACAAAGTGGCATGACAGGAGTTTAACAGTCTTCACAGCATTGGACAGGATGCCTATTTCGGCAACGCGGACAGAAACATTGCGAGCAATGGCTGGAATATGCCATTCCTTCAACTGGATATTGACCTGACGACTTATTGCCATCCAAGGTGCGAGTTGTCATGACAAGAACTCCGTCACAGTCTCTGTATTCGCAAAATATGCACGCTCAAGCATCCCCTTAGCTTAATGGGAAATCTCACCTCGCACCTGTGGAATATGACCTCTATATCGTGCAGCCGTTCGCTGAAAGCAGGCAAGAAAATCTCAAAGCCAGCAGCGCCATGCTTGATGTTACCGGCATCGACAACAGCAAGGAGCAGGCGAAGATCACTCAGCTCGAAACGCATGCGAAAAAGAACAACTGACTACTTGCCTTTGATATAGCTGAATTGCCACCTCGGTCTTTCCGCATTCGGCAAACATTCCCGACCGCTATTCATCAGCAATGTTTGATCTTTCCATATCGGCACTCATCGTATTTTGTGACACCTTCTTTATCGCAGGACGCGTCAAGGGCATCGCGGGTATATTGGCTTAGCCACCGTGGAGATGGGTATGCTGGGCTCATTCATCTCACCACTGGCAGATGTGAGCCCGGTAGTTATCCCGGCCTTTATCACCAATGTCTGGCAGCCCTTGACTGGCTCGAATTTCTTCAAACTTCTGCTTCTCCGCTAACCTATCTCGGTCGCGATCAGCGTTATAACAACGCCTGGACCCACTTGGATGGTGAGCGGCGACACACAACTGGCTACTTCTTTTCTCAGTACCGCATTCATTGTCCAAGCGCCTATACGTTGTTTGCGCACTAGATCAGCAACCCCACAACATACCAAGCCGTGACAAGGGTAACCGGGGCATTCCTAATTCGAGGCGCGTATGTATCTTCAGACTTAGCGAGCACGGAGCACTACAAGCTAATATTTTATTGCTATCACTTCCGCTAGCTCTGCCAGCGCGTGCGGGCATGGCGGTGAAAAAGCTTATTCGCAAACAGATCAGCCCAGGGGGGGGCTTTTACCGAACCTTCCTGATATCTCCGCTGCTTCTTGGAGTAGAAATGTCTCTCTTCGCTACTCCACTCAACCCGCAGACGAATATGCGAAGCATCGCTTTATACGTCTATCCCGCCGTATATACCTGCTTTATGCTGCTGTGTCGTAAAAGACAGACGGCTTGCTTCATCTACTGAGATGCTATTTATAGATTACCTCCAAACGCGTACGTTCCGCACTCTGGAGCAGCCGCTTCTTACTGCAAGATGAGATCGTAAGCTCTCGGTTAAATAAGTAAAACAAGCGGCCGCTTCTGCAAAAAACGTTCTTTACTATCCGACGGAAGGAGTTTACGGCCGTAAACTCCAAGACTGGACGGCCAGCGTTAACCTTTCATTAACCTAAAACTCCTTGCAGAACCTTAAGAATCAGAGCTAAATGCGATAAATGCGTTTTCACGCCATTAAAATCGCACTTTAGGTTTTCACTCCATGAATATCGCATTTGATGCCGATCAGCCACTTTCCGATTTCGACCAGCTCATCCTGAAGCAAGGGGCGGCATTGTCTGGCCGATTGGAAAAGCATCGCATTGAGAACTTCCCGCCCGATGCAGTAAAGTCGCTTCGCTCGTTCCAACTTGCCGAAGCCGCAGAGTATATAGGGGTTAGCCAGGGACACCTTAAAAATCTTTCGCTGAATGGAAAGGGGCCCCAGCCAGCCGTTACCACTACCGGTCGTCGTTCTTACACGGCAGAACAGATGCTGGAAATGCGCCGGTACCTCGATGCTAATGGCCGCTCCGATTCACGTATGTATGTTCCTCATCGCAAAAATGGCGAACATCTGCAAATTATCGGTGTTGTAAATTTTAAAGGCGGCTCAGGTAAGACGACTACCACGGCTCACCTGGCACAACACTTGGCACTGACAGGTCATCGTGTGCTTGCAATTGATCTCGATCCTCAAGCATCACTGACAGCACTTCATGGAATTCAGCCAGAACTCGATCAGTTGCCATCACTCTATGAAGCGATACGATACGATGATGATAGAAAGCCTCTCAGTGCACTTATCAGGAAAACGAATTTTCCCGGTCTTGATATCGTGCCTGCCAATCTTGATTTGCAGGAGTTCGAATACGATACCCCGTTGATCTTGAGCGAGAAGGGCACCCGAGACATAGGACGTACATTCTTCACCCGTCTCGATGCTGCTCTTTCTGAAGTCGAACATCATTATGATGTGGTTGTTCTCGATTGCCCTCCCCAGCTGGGATATCTGACACTAACCGCATTGTCTTCGGCGACTGCTGTACTCGTGACGGTACACCCCCAGATGCTGGACGTTATGTCGATGTGTCAGTTCCTGCTCATGCTTGGCGAAATCCTTGACCCGATTAAGCGTGGCGGCGGCAACATGTCTCTCGACTGGATGCGATACCTCGTTACGCGATACGAACCAAGTGATATTCCGCAAAGTCAGATGGTTCACTTTATGCGGTCATTGTTTGGTGGCTTCGTTCTCAAGAACGAAATGCTGAAATCAACCGCAATCTCAGATGCCGGAATCACAAAGCAAACACTCTACGAGATTGAGCGCTCGCAGCTTACGCGTTCAACATATGACCGCGCTATGGAAAGCTTGCACGGTGTAAACGGTGAGGTGGTTAACCTCGTCCATAAAGCATGGGGTAGGACAGTCTAATGGCACGTAAAGGCATCATGTCGGGATTGTTGGATGGTATCACGGATGGTAAGTTTACCGCCGTAAACTCTGAATCGGAAACACCTGCCCCAACACCAACGGTAGAGACGTCAGGGCGTCGTGGCGCTTTTGGGATGATGTCACGTGCGGCCGACGAAATGGCTGCTAAGGTCGCTGCTGCTGAAGAAATCGAAAAACAGCTTATAAACGGCTCACACATCATTGAGCTCGATCCAAATGATCTGGAGACTTCCTTTGTCCTTGATCGTTTAGAAGATGATGATGATACGAGCCTTCAGGAACTCATTGCAGCAATCCGTGAGCGTGGGCAGGACACGCCTATACTGGTTCGTCCAAATCCAAGTGCTGAAGGCAAATACCAGATTGTTTTTGGTCATCGCAGAGTGAAAGCAGCAAAAGCTTTAAATATCAGAGTTAAAGCGACTGTGAAGCAACTCTCTGACCGCGACCATGCTATTGCACAAGGTCAGGAAAACACCGCTCGTGCTGATCTAAGTTTCATTGAGCGTGCGCTGTTCGCCAGAAAGCTCGCGGAGCAATTCGACAACGAAACGGTAATGTCTGCACTAGCTGTAAATAAGACCGTCCTGTCAAAAATGCAGTCAGTAACTAACTATGTGCCTTCTGATCTCATTCTGAAAATTGGACCATCTAAAGGCATCGGTCGAGATAGATGGTATGATCTTTCGGTCGCATTCAGAGATGGTATTGGAACTGACATTGACTCAGTCATAGATCAGGACAAGTTCTATTCAGCATCATCTGATGAGCGCTTTTTGATGGTCCTGGCGACCGCCAAGTCAGGTGCGAATTCTTCAAATAAGCAGAGTACGAAAGAAGGTAAAAAACAGCCTCTCACAAAATTCTGGAAGTCAAAGGACAACTTAGTTGCCTTTTCCATGAATCGAAAACCAAAGAAAGTCGATATCTCGCTGAGGAGCGACGATGCTGGACCCTTTGGTGAATGGCTATCAACGCGTCTGGAAGGCCTCTACGAAGAATTCAGACAATCTGAACCCGAACATGGAGAGTAAGCTGCAAAAGAAAAAGCCCCCACAAACGTCAGTCTGCGAAGGCTATTTCGTTTTTCTGTAGCAAGATACGAATCGCATTTCTCAGAATCAGTGTCAAGAGTCTTTGGCGTCAATTTGGCGGGTTTATTTCTTTTGCCTTTAGAAAGGTAAGAGGAAATGCAAATTCTGGAGAGTGTCACGTCTGCCTTGAGCAGGCGAATGGTGAAGTGTGCCTTGTCTCAATCGACAGCTGAGGGCATTAGAAAATGGGAACTGTATAAGCATCTTGGTATCGCAAAGTCTCATTACGGCTTGAATGACAGATGCCTCACTGTTCTGAATTCTCTGCTGTCCTTCCTTAGTGAGGATGTCATTGCATCGAAAGCAAAGCTCGTTGTCTTTCCATCCAACAAGCAGATTTCTGTTCGCGCCCATATGATGGCCGAATCCACCGTCAGAAGACATCTTGCTTCTCTCATTCAAGCTGGCTTGATCACGCGTAGAGACAGCCCCAATTGCAAACGATATGCCCATAAGAATAGGGCCGGGGAAGTTGAACTGGCTTATGGCTTTGACCTATCACCCTTCTTTGCAAGAGCATCAGAAATCAGAGAAGCCGCTGAACGTATTCTTGAAGAACAGCGCACCCTCAAACGCATCCGTGACGAGGTCTCCGTCATCCGTAGAGAGCTTGCAATAGCATTTGAACGTCTGCCTAAAAAGACAACGGAAAAATTGTTCCATCAGTTCCGTGATGTGGTTGATGGCATTCCACGTCGTGCCACAAAAGCAGAACTAATAGCGATTAAGGCTTCTCTGGAAGCGATTCAGTCAGATTTAGCTATTGCATTGAAAAATAATGATAATGTTTCAGAAATGAGCGGCAATGGCGCTCAATTTGAGCGACAGCATAAAGAATCACTATCAGAATCTCTCTTAAAAGATCAAAAAGAAATATTTGATTTGAAGGTCTCAGAATCTGACGTTGATCATCAACAAAACAACGTAGAGAAAAGGCCAATGATCTCACTTGATCTCATTCTAAGAGCTTGTCCTGATATCCAAAGCTATTCGCCTTCAGGCATTCGTAGCTGGAAAGATCTCGTGGATGCATCACGTGTTGTGTCATCGTTTTTAGGCATATCGAATAATGCATACATCGACGCGGTACGCGTCTTTGGCTTACAAAGTGCATCAGCGGCAATTGCCTGTATTCTGCAGAAGATTGACGATATTGCCTCCCCGGGGGGGTATCTGCGATCGTTAGCGCAAAAGGCTAGGGCTGGGACCTTTTATCTTGCGACGCTTCTGTTTTCGGAATTGAAAGTGAGTAATTTTTAGCGCAGAGGGAACCACGCTACTCAGCCTTGGTTAGCTCCGAAATCAGTGTACGTTCAGGCTGAGCGATTGCGCCGAGGACCTATAGTGCGGAGTCGACGTGTTAATCGGCCAGATCGCCCGCCTAGTCGGCTAAGCGAAACAGCCGATGATAGTGTGCCCTGTGCTAAAGCTGGAAATAGTAGGCATTTTAGCTTAAATTATCTAGCATCCAGCATATTTGTACAAACCAATAAGCCATACTCATCAGGGGTTATACGACGATAAAATTAACGTCATGGTAACCATACCTATTAAGGTAATCGGTTAAACTAAGGTGCTTAAGATAAACGATTACAATGAGATAAAAAAGCAGTTCGCGCGTTTTTCGAGGCTTGAAAAGCAGTCGCAGCCAGACTTCTCATAGGGTAGGGTAGGCGAAAACTTGTACTATCAGGGAGGTAGTTCATGGGAATTGCCAAGTTATTTGATCTTTGCATTGGGGTTATCAATTCGCGATGAAATGACCGAGAAGCTCTTCCCTGTTGAAGGGTTTTCGTTTTCCGCGTGAGATTGTTGACTATGCGGTCTGGACCTATCATCGATTTGCGTTGAGCACAGCCGATGTGGAAGACCTTCTTGCGGAGCGTGGCATGATCGTCAGCCTGTAAACGGTTCGACTTTGGATCAATCGTTTTTGCCGCCATTTTGCCGACTATATGCACAGGGCCCGACCATAGCCAAAACAACAAGTGGTATCTTGATGAAGTCGTCATCACGATTGCCGGGAGAAAGCTCTGGCTCCGGCGAGCGATAGATGCGCACGGCGATGTTATCGAGATTCTGGTTCAATCACGCCGCGACACCACGGTCGCTAAGCGTTTCTTGTCAAGGCTGGTCAACCAATTCGGCCAACCACGTGTCGCCGTGAGCGACAAGCTGGGCAAGCTATGTCAAACCGATACAGATTAACGCGCCAAATGCCGACCATCGTGCTCATAAGGGCCGGAACAACAGAATTGAGAGTTCACATGCATTATGGCGTGACTATACTGCTGAAATGACAGCTTGAAAAACACATGCGTAAGATACTCGAAACCGTAATCAAACAATTTGGCAATCCCTATTTTCCCCTGAGGCTCTTCATCCTCCTCCGCTTGGTACAAAGTTACTTTCCGCTCGTTTTAGCCTTGCATCCCGTTCACTCCCCCGCCCACTATGGGCCAGTACAACTGTTTAGAATCAATCAGCTGAGCAGTGATCAATCACTCAGAAAAGAGTGGTAGCGTTAGAATAAGGGATGTATTTTAATGACAAAACTTGGGAATTTTTTTTCTGCAGCGCTCGTCGTTGCTGCGTTCAGTAGCACAGCGTTGACACAGAGCTTTGCAAAGACGTTGGTTTATTGCTCGGAAGCATCGCCAGAGAATTTTGATGCGGCTCAGACCACCTCTGGTGCTGTGTATGATGCATCAGCACGCAACATTTCAAACACCCTTATAAAGATCAAACGCGGTTCGACCGAACTCGAGCCAGGACTTGCAGAAAGCTGGGATGTTTCTGGGGATGGAAAAGAGTATACTTTCCACTTGCGAAAAGGCGTTAAGTTTCACACGACTGATTTTTTCACGCCCACGCGCGAATTCAACACGGATGATGTAATCTTCACCTTCGAGCGTCAGGGGGATCAGAAAAATCCTTATTACAATCAGGGAACCTGGCCACAGTTCGGCGCTTATTCTTTTCCCACGTTGATCGAGAAAATTGAAAAAATCGACGATCACACCGTTAAGTTTATACTCTCGCAACCTGAAGCTACTTTCATCTCGACGCTTTCTCTTACGTTTTCAGCAATCCAGTCGAAAGAATATGCCGATAAACTGGTCGCAGATGGCAGACTGGAAGACCTGAGTCAAAAACCAGTCGGCACTGGACCTTATCAGTTTGTGGCTTATCAAAAAGACAGTGCTATTCGCTACAAGGCAAATCCTGACTATTGGGGTGGAAAGCAGAAAATTGACAATCTTATCTTTGCGATCACCCCCGATGCAGCAGTTCGGCACCAAAAGCTGAAGGCTGGAGAATGCCACGTTATCGCAGCCCCTAATCCGGCAGATATCGCCGAGATGAAACAAGATCCTTCCATGTCCATGCTAAGCAGGGATGGAATGAATCTCTCATTTCTCGCTTATAACACGCTTCAAAAACCCTTTGATGATGTCCGCGTGCGCAAAGCACTTAATATGGCAGTCAACAAGCCAGCCATCATTGATGCAGTTTATAACGGCTCGGCGATTGTTTCAATCAACCCGCTTCCACAATCTGTTTGGGGTTACAACAAGGACGTGAAGGACGACCCGTATGATCCTGAGCAATCGCGCAAGCTTCTCGAAGAAGCAGGTGTTAAAGATCTGAAGATGAAAATCTGGGCGATGCCGGTTCAACGTCCGTATATGCCGAACGCACGGCGCGCAGCCGAGTTGATTCAATCTGACTTCGCCAAGGTGGGTGTCAATGCAGAGATTATCACCTATGATTGGAGTGAATATCTCAAACGCTCGCTGGAAAAGGAGCGCGATGGTGCCATCATGCTCGGCTGGACGGGTGGGATAGCAGATCCTGATAATTTTTTAGCCGCACTCCTCGGTTGTCAGGCTATTGGCAGCGCAAACCGCGCCAATTGGTGCAATGAGGACTTTGAAAAGCTGATCCGCTCAGCCAAATTGACAACAGACAAGCTCGAACGGACAAAGCTCTATGAGCAGGCGCAGGTCATATTTAAGGAGCAAGCCCCGTGGTTGACCATCGCACACCAGGTTGTGGAACAACCTGTCAGCACTAAAGTTAAAGACTTCAAAATCGATCCATTCGGCGGATATCTTTTTGAAGACGTCGATATAGAGGAATGAAGGCGAACACCTTTATGTAAATAATCAGTCAGGAAAATCCAACTTGCGGGTGTTCATTTCGTCCGCAAGTCTGGCTTTGAAGCAATATTTTTTGCCATTCATGCTGCGCGAGCTCCAAGAAGAATTATCATGAATATCGTAGACCGTTTTTTAAACTACACTCGTATCAACACCACAGCTGTGCCCAATGCTGCTACGCTGCCTTCGAGCGAGGGACAAAGACAACTCGCGACATTGCTGGCCGGTGAGATGCGCTCCATGGGCTTAGAAGTCGAAGAACGAGACCATTCCATTGTGGTGGGTACACTCGCCGCCAATGTTTCGAGCGAAAAGCATGCCTTCCCCACCATTGCATGGGTTGCTCATCTGGATACCTCAGCAGAATACTCAACAGATACGCATGCGCATATTGTTGACTACAGAGGTGGTGACATCGTCCTTAATGGCGAATCCAACACGGTCATGCGTTTGGATGAGTTTCCAGAATTAGCCGATTATATAGGGGATCGTATCATTGTCACCGATGGTACAAGTCTTCTCGGTGCTGACAATAAATCAGCCATCGCCGAAATCATGGATGCAATTCAGTTTCTCATCAAACATCCCGAAATTGAACACGGCCCTTTGAAAGTTGTTTTCGTTCCCGATGAAGAAATTGGACTGCTCGGAGCAAAAGCGCTTGATGCCGGTTCGCTGAACGCGGATTTCGCCTACACACTTGATTGCTGTGCCATTGGCGAAATCGTCTATGAGAATTGGAACGCAGGAGAATTCTGTATCACGTTTACCGGCCAGCCAGCCCATCCTATGTCTGCCAAAGGCAAGATGCAAAATTCAATTCTCTACGCACAGCAATTTATAGCTATGCTTCCCGGTGGCGAGCGTCCGGAATACACAGAGGGGAGAGAGGGTTACTACTGGGTGAAGAACGTGTGCGGTTCAGTCGCCAAGACAACACTAACGATAGATATCCGAGATTTCATAAAACAGGGATATGAAAGCCGGCGCCAATTCATTGCTGGTTTAGCTGACAGCTTTAACAAGTTACATGGCAGAAATGTCGTCAATGTCGACTACAAACCAGTCTACCGAAACGTTGCTGAAAGCCTTGAAGGTACAAATCGATATCCAGTTGAATTGGCTTTAAACTCCATGAAGGCTATCGGTGTTGAACCAAAGCCGGTTCTTATGCGTGGGGGGTATGATGGCGCTGTTTTGTCAGAAAAAGGCGTACCATGTCCAAATCTCTTTTGTGGCGCACATAACTTCCACTCAATTTACGAGTTCTTGCCTGTGAGGTCGCTTGAGAAAGCATCCGAAATGATAGTGCAGATTATCAAGACTGCCAAAAGGGTAAGCTAACGTGGCAACACCGTGCGCGCTCATAAATTGCGCGGTAGTTCATTAAATATGAGTTCTGATCCGTGTGCCGAGAAAATTCATGTTTTCCTTGGAACTTATTTGGGTGATCATCGGCAATTTTTTAGAATTAAACAAAATACTACAGGGAGATAATTCGCATGCGCAGTACCTCAGACAAGGTTTACGGCAAGGCTAACTAACTCGCTGGAAAAGCCAAGCAGGCGATTCGTGAGCAATTGATACCAAAGAGATGCAGGCCAAAGGACTTGCTCAGGAAGCTAAACGGTGCAGTAAAGAATGTGATCGATAAAGCCCGATTGGTTATACATAATGAGAAAATCTCACTGGTTGATGCAGTGAGATTTTTGCGTATCGGGGTTGGAGTAGCAGCTGGCTCGATTTCTCGAAAGAAAGCCGCGACATCGCCGTATTGCACGTTTTCAGGCTAAAGTAACGGCGCCCAGCGTGCATATCTCGCTGGACTGCGTTAAACAAAATTTCAAATTGGTGCCGCAGCCCATTCTTTGCGGAGCATCTCGATAAATCTGCGCACTTTAGGTGAAACATGGCGGCGCGTGGGATAAACTGCTGCGATTGGCATTTCTTCACGGCAGAATTCCTCTAATAAGGGGATGAGGCGGCCTTGTCTTATATCGTCGCCGACGAGGAATGCTCCAAGTTGAACAATGCCAAGATTTTTAAGAGCAGCATCGCGTATTGCTTCGGAATTATTGAGTTTTAAGCGCCCCTTCACAGCAATCTCACGCATTTGCCCATCGACCTGGTAACGCCAAGGCACGGATGCGTTTGCATAAGTGAAAACAATTTTCTGGTGGTTTTGAAGATCTGCAATGCTTTGCGGCATTCCATGTTCTTGAATATAGTCCGGCGTTGCGCAGGTGATAAAGCGATGGGGCGCCAGAACCTGACGGATTAGACCACTGTCAGTTGGGCCACCAATACGCACAGCGACATCAATGCCATCACTGACCAGATCGCAATAATCATCTGAGAAGGTTTTGTCGCAAATTTTTCAGTTCTGTTGAGCTATGTCAGGATCGTTGCATGTAACTGAATGAGGTGGAAGCGGATGGCGGTGGATTTCAAAGGTACTCACTTCCCGAAAAGTGTCATTCTTTACGCCGTTTTCTTCTATGTCCGCTATTCAGTTTCATATCGCGATCTGCAGGAGATTATGGCTGAACGTGGTGTCGAGGTTGACCATGCAACCTTGAACCGTTGGGTTGTTCGTTACGCGCCGCAGATTGCTGCGCAGGCACAAAAGGTTATGTCGCAAATATTCTGGCTGGTTAAGGGCAGCCTCATTTTTGGACGCACTTATGCTGCGAGCTCCGCAAAGAGCTGGAATGGCAAGCGATTATTGTTGGCGAACTGCTTCTTGCGGATCATATGCGCCACTTCGATGCCAGCAATTGTTGCTGAAGCGCTGTGAAACGCCTTGAAGCCCAATGTGTGTTTTGTAATCCGCTTGATGAAGCGATGGTCCTGTTCAAGAATATTGTTGAGATATTTGACCTGAAGAATTTCGATCATTTTACCTGTACCGGTGATTTTCAGGATGTTGTTTACAGCCTGCGCACCAGCCAGATTGGCTCCACTTTTATCAATGACAATCTTGTGCGGAATACCATTGCTTGCTGGTTTTCATAAAGAAACGCCTTGCAGCGCCGAAATCTCGGCGCTCAGAGAGCATGAAATCAAGGGTTTGCACGTCACGATCAACCGCTCGATACAAATACGTCCATTTCCCTTTGACCTTTATATAGGTCTCGTCAACACGCCATGAGCCAAGCGTTGTGCGTTTACGTTCTTGTGCCTGCGCAGCAATCTGCGGCGCGTAACGAACAACCCAACGGTTCAAGGTTGCATGGTCAACCTCGACACCACGTTCAGCCATAATCTCCTGCAGATCGCGATATGAAACTGAATAGCGGACATAGAAGAAAACGGCGTAAAGAATGACACTTTTCGGGAAGTGAGTACCTTTGAAATCCACCGCCATCCGCTTCCACCTCATTCAGTTACATGCAACGATCCTGACATAGCTCAACAGAACTGAAAAATTTGCGACAAAACCATTAGTTGTGCGACGTTTCGACGAAAGTAATGGTATCATTAACGATTTTCGTGCGGGGGTCCACAGATTAAGGTTGCCGCGCATCGTGCAACAAAGTGTCAGATCGTGTTCATAGTCTTTACGTTAGGAAAGTGGCGGATCTGCCTTGTTTGAGCGTAAAGGTCTAACTTCGCATATCGGTACGACATTTTGTTTGTCAGACTACATTTTGGCCTAGGAAAATTTTTGCCGAGTGGTTTGATGACTTTGTTTTACGCGAGCGCAGTCTCCGGACTATGAGACTGGATACTATTGTGCATCATCTTGGATTAGCTTTGGGAGCGCGGTCTCCCGCAGCCCTACTTGAGCAGGGGCCTCGTCTTATCAAGCATATTACCTAACCATGTTGGGCTTCAAGGCGTATCATTCAGCCTCAAAGACAATCGCTGGCATCGAAGTGGCGTATATGATCCGTTTTCCACACGTAGCCGCTAGGTCTATTTAAGCTATGGTTTAATGGGGGGATGAAAAGCATATCAATCTGCTGCGTTGGTTCTGTAAACACCTCACAATTAAATTTGATATTCCCATAAATATGAGATTAATAGGGAAGTTTTATGTTTGGTTGTTAATAGCCTTTCGTCGGCAAGTCCTTTAGCCGGAGCGGTGTACTGAACAATAGGTGACACAGAATCCAAGCTATAACCGTTTGGCTTGTCGGCGTGAAAATGGGTGGGGTACAATGGTTGCTCGCAATGAAATTGAGGTTTTGTATAGCGAAGAGCGTCCTGGTCTTTTGAAGCGTGTCGCCCGACGCTTGGGATCACAGTCCACAGCAGCCGATATCGTACAGGATGTATTTTTGCGACTGTGGGAGCGTGACTCTGGTAATCTTGACAGCGATGTAGCCTATCTCCGCCGCTCGGTCAGCAATGCGATTGTTGATCATGTCCGTGCGGAGCGCGTTCGTTCAGCTTATGCCGCCAATATTCTGCCTGAGCAGTGTGCATCACCTATCCCAACACCCTATGATATTACAGAAATACGCGATGTAGCCCGACAGCTCGATGATGTAATCCGCGCGATGCCGGAACGGACACGACACATTTTTCTGCTGAACAAAGTTCACGGCTGTAAATATTCGGAGATTGCAGAGGCTCTTGGAATTTCGCGCAGCGCCGTCGAAAAACACATGGCCCGCGCCATGGTCGCCTGCGTTGGTTTTCAGGAGGAGTCTCTGTGAGACTTATGCATGGATTGCAGCAATTCCGCGCCTCAATGTATAGAGGTGGACGGCGGACGGCTGAAAGCACTCTTCATGACCATTGACAGACATTCATCGCAGGAATGGGAGATAAGACGGGTCGATCAGGAAGCGATCGCATGGTTTACCCGTATAAATGGAGAGCCATCATCGGCAGATCACAAGAACTTTGAAGCGTGGTTGAAAAAGAGCACGCTCCATGATGAAGCTTATCGGCGGATCAGTTCGCGATGGGGCGATACTGACCTTCCCAGCGCGATGATTGCGGCAGAAGATGCCGACCAACTGCGTGGCTATCTCGACACAATCGGACAGGCGCGGAAGCGTCGTCACGCGTACAGTGCCCTTGCCGGTATCGCAGGCGCAGTTTTGGCGGCGTTGATCGGCTTTGATATCTGGATAGAAAATCCCCATTTTCTTCAAAATCTTTCAGCTGATTACATAACGGCCCGCGCCGAACGTCAGACAATCACTTTGTCAGATGGCTCAACCGTCTTGCTGGATGCTGACAGTGCTATTTCCACCGACATGACGGCTGAAAAGCGCAG
This sequence comes from Ochrobactrum sp. Marseille-Q0166, assembly GCF_014397025.1. NCBI lineage: Bacteria > Pseudomonadati > Pseudomonadota > Alphaproteobacteria > Hyphomicrobiales > Brucellaceae > Ochrobactrum > Ochrobactrum sp. Marseille-Q0166. The sequence goes on from NZ_JACJUO010000003.1 coordinate 440,782, forward strand.
CGTAAAACTTCTGCGTGGCGCGGCCTATTTTGATGTCAAACCGTCTGCGGCGCCGTTTGTGGTCGATGCCGGTCGTGGCGAAACGCGTGTCACCGGCACAGCGTTCTCTGTTGAAATCCGAGGGCAGGACGTGGCCGTCAATCTCGCCAGAGGGCACATCATCGTATCGGCTGAAGCGGATGGGGAAAGCGCGGAGCTGGAAGCGGGGCAGGGCATCGGCTATGACAATAGTGGTCTTGGCGCTGTGCATCCGGTTGCTATTAATGAAGCGATGGCCTGGCAGAAAGGGCGTATCATATTCGATCAGATGCGGCTCGGAGATGTCCTGAATCAGATTGGTCGTTACAGGTCTGGCCGGATCGTTGTCCTTGGCACGGCTCTCGCAGACCAGCTGGTGAGTGGCAACCTTCCGCTTGACGATTCAGACAGCGCTCTCGCATCGCTCCAGACCACCGTAGGGTTTCGGGTCAGCAGGCTGACCGGAAAACTTGTCGTCATCAGTCCCTAAGCAATAATTCTTCTCAATAAATTCAATAGCTTATTTATTTCTGTAAAAAATACTCAACTTTTTAGTGAGTATCCGATCGCTCCTAAACGTGTAATGGATTGAGAGGTACAGAATATCAGTCGCATGTCTCCCTCTCCGGTTAAGGTAATGAGAGGGTTTGTTTTCATGAGAAATGGTGAGCGGGTGTGCGGGCGAATTGTTGCACTGATGGCAACGACAATCCTTGCGGTGGGTGGCACAGTCGTAAGCCCAGTTATGCCGGCATTCGGACAAACCGCAACGCAACAGACCTATAATTTCAGAATATCTGCAAAGCCGGTCCGTCAGGCCCTTAATGACATTTCAGATATTACCGGGATTTCGGTCGTCTTTCAGGATGCATCGGTCGGCGGGATCAGCAGTTCGCCTGTATCAGGCACCATGACGCGTGAAGCGGCCCTTACCGCACTCCTCAGAGATACCGGACTGTTCTACCACTTTACCAATGGCAATACCGTTACAGTAACAGGACGTTCCAGCGGCTCCTCAGCTCAGGGAGTAGTACCTGCCGATGCCGGTGGATCACTGCTGCTCGATACAATTACCGTTACGGGGGGACGTGGCGCATCACTAGCGGATGCTCCGTATGAAACAGCAGGCTCAGGTGCATATATCAGTGCAGAACAGATTGGACGCGTCCCACCCGCCAGTGCCGGTGACATGTTCCGCAATACGCCCGGCGTATTTTCCGCGGGCAACCGAACAGGCCAGTCTCTGAATGTGAATATACGCGGATTGCAGGGAATGAACCGCGTTGCGACGCTGGTTGATGGCGCTCAGCAAAGTTCCTCAACCTATCGCGGATATAAAGGGATGAGCAGCCGAACCTTTGTCGATCCGGAATTTATTGGCGGGATCGAAATTGAAAAAGGGCCATCAGGAGGTCCTTTTGGTAGCGGCTCAATGGGCGGCGTGGTGAATATGCGCACACTCAATGCTGACGATATTCTGCTGGAAGGCAGATCCTATGGCATGAAGATCAAAGGTGGCTTTGGCGGCAACAGCATCGATCCGGGACCTTATGTTGCACCACCCAACGAAATCAAACAGCGATTTGATGGCAATGACTGGCTCAATAGCGGCAACCGTGTGGGCAGCATTGCACTCGCAGCGAGAAATGAGGATTTCGAACTCACCGGCGCATTCGCCTATCGGCGCAACGGCAATTATTTTGCCGGCAAAAATGGTGAAAGGCTTGTCAAGCGGTTTGGATTTCGCGGTGCTGAATACTGGGATCCGATGTCGGATTTAAAGCCGGGTGGCGAAGTTTACAATACGTCTCAGGACACCCGCTCCGTGTTGCTGAAGGGCAAGTTCGACTTCGATTATGATCAGACAGTTGAGCTTGGATATATTCGTTACGACAGTACCTATGGCGAAGAATACGGGGATATGAATAACCCGTTTTCGCAATATAGCTGGGATCCGTATCAGGCAAATCTCAGCCATGTCACTTCAGATATGTATACCGCCAAATATACGTGGAATCCGAGTGACAATGATCTCATCGATTTTCATGCCAACCTCTGGCACACGAGAGTGTCCGATGAATGGGCGGCGATTGAAATTCTGACAGGATCTCCGAGCCTTTCAAAAGTCGATACAACCGGCGGCGAGATCTGGAACACATCGCATTTCGACACAAAATTCGGTGTATTTGATGTGAAATATGGCGCGACGTATTCTTATGAAAAGATCAGTCAGAATCCGGGTGCGCAGCTGAATATTGAAGGTGATCGCTCCGTTGCTTCGATCTTTACCAATGCAGATTATAAACCTGTTGACTGGTTAAAACTGTCTGCAGGTTTGCGCTATGAAGATTATCAGACCAATGATCGCAAGGAAGTGGATCCGACGGATGGGCTTGAAAGCAACATCTTCAATCCGCGTCTTGGAATTACCGTCGAGCCGCTGGATGGTCTTCAGTTATTCGCTACCTATGCAAAAGGTTGGCGACCACCAAGTGTGCGTGAGACGGTCTTTACGATGCCGGGACAGATTGAACCCAATCCTTTTCTGAAGCCGGAAAAATCCACCAATTATGAAGTTGGTATCAATTACCTGACGAGCGATGCCCTGATCGCCAGCGATAAGCTGCGCTTCAAAGCAGCCTACTTTGATAATAATTATGACGATTACATCGTCAGAATTTACGGTAACCGTGCCGGTCTGCCGTTCGCTTACCGAACTTTTGCGAATATCGATGGTGCGAAATATAAAGGCTTCGAACTGTCTCTGTCTTATGATGCGGGACGCTTTTTCGCGGATGCAAATTTAAATCGTTATACGGATATTCAGTATTGCTTTGCAGCGAAGGTTGGAGAAAGTGCCTCCTGCGTTGAAGCAACGCCGCCAGATGACTATCTCAGCGTTTATGTGCCACCCTCTTATAGCGGATCGATAACACTAGGCGCGCGTTTTCTTGATGAGAAGCTGACAGCCGGTGGCCGTGTATCATTTGCCGGAGAGCGAGCCATAAAACGGCAGGGCACGGGCATTGAAAGCGATTGGCGCTCTTATCAGGTTTATGATGCATTTGCCTCTTACAAGGTAAGTGATAGCCTGACCCTCAACGCGAGCATCGATAATGTCTTTGATCTTTATTATCTTGATGCGCTGACTGAGGCTTTGACACCAGCGCCCGGACGTACTTTCCGTATGAGTGCGACCGCAAAGTTTTAGCGGATATAAAATAGTCTTTTTAGAGCGCGCTTCTGTCTGAGATAGACAATGTAGGCGCTCTAAAAAGCGGATTGAAAGTGAATTCCACTCAACCGAATCGGCTCAGATATAGACTTAGCATTCACGAGCTGAGGGCATCTGTAAGATGAAACTGACAGGCGGTTTAGTGTTAAAGTAGCGGGAATTTACAGAAAAACTCAAACGCTGACCCGTTCGGATTTTAAGCGAGAATGATCTATGCATTTCGTCTTTCGCCGGCAATCCCGGAGTTGGAAAGCCAACGCTTGATCTCTGGTGGCGTAACTTTGCAAAGAACGTTTTACTTTCAGGTCTGCATGAAGATATGAGCCAAAAGCTGGCCTATATTCGCAACCCGCTTGCGCTGTTGCGTGAAACTGATCGCAGCCCTCGCATACCAGTTGTGTATAGACCGCAGAAGGGGGCGCTTTATCTGGCTAACTGTGCTGCTCACGAAGCCGGGCAACTAAAGACGGGATTGAACCGCCATCCGGACAGGCGAAGCCAATATTCCAGTTCTCAGTATTGCAAATTCTTCTAAGCTCCAAAAAAAGTGCTTCCATACATGAGCGGAAAAAGGAATCGCTAACATAGTTTTCTACTGGAATCGTCTTAAATACTACTAAGCCATCGGTGAATAAATTGACGGTTTCGATAATCCCGCAATCAGACATTCCGACCTTGGAAATAATCGCTGATCCAGTTCGACACAATGACTGAAATTGGTGACAGAACCGCTTTGCCAAATCAGAAATAGGTCTCTTTATAATAATAAAACGGAAAATTTCATTTAATTTTATTATTATAAAAACAGAATATATTATGTAACTATGAATATCAACCGGAATATATTAATAATATTCAATATTATGAAATTAAATGAAATTATCTTTGGTTCTTTCAATTTTCGTAGAAATGTTTTATTGGCATAATAAAATATTGATTAACTCATATCTTTATGTATTTTATTGGCAATACATTATTTTTTAATAAAATACTAAAGAATATATTTCATCAAGGATGTATTCTATGAATGTTGTTGCCATAGAGAGAAAAAATAGAAAAGAAACAAATTTAAGTAAATGCAAAAAGATATTGAGGGCATCTTCATCGCGTGCTGTCCTTATTGCGCTCATGATGGCTGTATTGGGAACAGCCGCGACAAGAGTGAATGCTGACGTGTTAACTGGTAATAACGGAGGGACTGATAGCAGCTTGAATGGGATAGCCGGCTCGAATGGGAACGGTGCCGGTGGCTCTAATGTTTATACAAGCAGCGGTGGATGGGGCAAAGATGGTAAAGGTGGTACTGGTCAAGGTACCAGTTACCCAACGGGTCCCGGTTATACAGCTCGCCACATTCCTGTTCGGGGTGGGGAAGGCGGAAGTGTGGGTGCCAATACGATATCACCAGGCCTGCGCGAGATCTTGGGTGCGAACGGTGGTGCCGGGGAGGCGTTGCCTTCTACGGTTGTGTTCAAGCTTTATTCTGTCTCCAGGTTTGGCGGTGGCGGTGGCGGCGGCGGCGGCGCAGGTGTTTTCTTAGGCTCCGGTTCACACACTACTTATTCGGGTCTGACTATATCCGGCGGCATGGGTGGCACTGGTGGGATAGTATTACCCAGGAGTTTAAGTGATCTACCCGCCTACCAAGGTGGCGGAGGCAGTGGTGGCGTGGGTGCTATTGTGCAGAACAGGGGTACTTCCTTGCTCAATGCTAAGGGTGCTACTATACGGGGCGGCGCAGGCAGCCCCCGGAGCAGCTCTCCTCCGCAAGATGGGGTAAAGCCTTCAATGCTGGGCGCTGCAGGTGATGGGGTTATTGTATGGCAAGGAGCCCGGTTCACCAATGAAGGGACTGTTATTGGTGGAAATGGTGGAGAACAGATTGGTGCCTCTTCGCTTTCTTCTTCTGGAGGAACAGGTATCCGGGTGGGTGCTGACTCTTATGTAATTAATAATGGGGTGGTGAAGGCAGGCCTTTCCTATGGAGATAAGGCTCAGCCGAATGCTATTGTCATTGCTGGCAATACGGCCACGCTTGAGCTACGTTCGGGTTCAAATATACTTGGGAATGTCGTTGCTGGGAACGGATACAACTTAGCTCTATCGGTCGGCAGTGCTACCCTTGCTTTAGGTGGCGATACGGATGCTGGATTCGATGTGAATGAAATCGGCAGCAAGTATAAAGGCTTCGAACTTTATAAGAAGCTTGGGAAAAGCAAGTGGACGCTGAACGGCAGTACACAAGCTAAGACGGGTTGGAACATCAACGAGGGTGTTTTGTCTGTTACGCAGACTGGCGGCTTGGGAAACGCTGACGGTTTAGTAATTCTTCTCGGCGGCGACATCGAATTTACTTCATCTCTTGATGTTGCACCTCAGCTAAACATTAGAGGTAATAGAGATGTCATCAATACGCTTGGCAATAATGTGCGAATGCTTAATCATATGGATAGTACTGTTTCAGTGAAGACCGGCACAGGCGCCCTTATATTGACTGCTGCTGGAAATAATATTTACGGAATGGAAATCGCTGAGGGAACCCTTCAGGTGGGTGACGGCGGTTTAACTGGCACTATCAATGGCACTATAATTAATAAAGCGACAATGCGCTTTAATCATGCAGGTGAGGCTGTTCATGATGTAGACGTTTCAGGTCCTGGTCGGATTGAACAGGTCGGAAGCGGAACAGAAATTTTCACAGGACGCCTGGCGTCATCAGGGTCAATTTTAATTAATGCTGGTACCTTGCAGATTGGGGATGGTGGAGTTAAGGGCGAGTTAGGCGGCAATGTAATCAATAAAGGAACATTGCGCTTCAACCGGAGTGATTCCATCACTTATGCCAACAACATTTCGGGTTCGGGGAAAATCGAGCAAGTCGGCAGCGGGAAAACAATCTTTACCGGCAATACGACTTCTACCGGAACAGTCATAATAAGCAAGGGCATTTTGCAGATTGGTAATGGTGGCAACACAGGTTCCATTAGTAGTAATATAATCAATAATAGCGGACTGCAGTTTAATCGTCAGGGTTTAGTTACTGTTAATGGAAATATTTCTGGGAGAGGACTTTTTGAGCAGGCTGGCAGCGGAACGACGATCCTGACTGGCAATCTAGCTTCTACTGGCGGCGTGACCATAAGCAAGGGTATCTTGCAAGTTGGTAATGGCGGGCAGACGGGATCGATTGCAGGTGCAATTAAAAACAGTGGCACTTTACGTTTTAACCGCAACAACGATCTTATTTTTTCCAACAATGTTTCTGGCGCGGGAAGTGTTGAACAAGCAGGCAGTGGCACGACTATTCTGAATGGAAATGTGACAGCAGCTGGCGGTGTTCGCATCAATAAAGGGACCCTGCAGATCGGGAGCGGTGGAACGACCGGATCGCTCGCTGCGAATATTACCAATGATAGTAATTTGCGCTTTAATCGCGGTGATAGCGCTACTTTTTCTGGAAATATTGCCGGAAAAGGCAAGGTTGAACAAGCGGGAACTGGCACAACGACGCTGATTGGAAATGTGACAACGACTGGTGGGACAACCATTAGTCAAGGCATTTTGCAAGTCGGTAATGGTGATGCAAAGGGTTCTCTGGCAGGCAACGTTATAAATGATGCGATATTGCGCTTTAATCGCAACGATAGTTTGCTTTTCAGCGGTAATATTTCCGGAAGTGGTAGCATTGAACAAGTGGGGTCCGGCACGACTATTCTGGCTGGTAATGTTAGTTCTGGCGCAGGCATTAAAATTGACAGCGGCATTTTGCAGATTGGAAATGGTAAAGCTGCAAAAACATTGAATGCGGATATAATCAATAACGCCGCATTGACTTTCAATACGTCTACTGAGCTTGTGTATGGGAAGACCTTAAGCGGCAGTGGCTTGACCAATATCGCTGCAGGCGCATCGCTAAACTTTGGCGGTGAGAGCGGTGTATATTCTGGTACTACGAAAGTTCATGGCGACCTGAATGTTACTGGTGTGCTGGGTGGAATTGTCGATGTTGAGTCTGGTGCAAAATTGCGCGGCACTGGAGAGATTAAGCAATCTGCGACGATTAAAGATGGCGGAACGCTGATAGGCAATTCAGGCACGTCGCTTAATTTCGGTCAGGAGCTTATATTGAATGCCGGCAGCAATGTGGCGGTCTATCTTGGCCTGCCGCGAACAGCGGCCGTCTTTGAGGTCGCAGGACCTTTGACACTAAGCGGGAGGCTTAGTGTCATAGATGACGGTGGATTCCAAAAGGGCATATATCCGATTTTTTCTTATAGTGGTGCACTGACAGGTGATGAGTCCTCTATGGAAATTGGTAGTATTCCGCAGAATACCAATCGAAACCATCTTTCCATTGCAATTACGCCAGATCGTGTAAATCTAGTCAACACAGCTGGTGACATCTTCAATTACTGGGATGGCAGCGGTGCCCAGGCTAATAACATTGTTGAAGGAGGCTCTGGGACCTGGATTGCGGATCAACAGAATTGGACAGGCAGTGATGGTGCGATCAACAGTGTCTGGCAAAATAGACAGTTCGCAATTTTTAGCGGGGCTGCAGGTGTAGTAAAAGTCGATAACAATGCTGGTAAGGTAGAGACTTCTGGCTTTCAGGCGCTTGTTGATGGATACCGCATTGAGGGCGATCCATTAACATTGCAAGCGGTTGGCGATGCTAAACCAATTATTGCTGTTGGAGCTCCGGACGTTACAGGGGCAAATACGAAAGTGACGGTTGCATCCGTACTGGAAGGCTCTCACGGTCTTGTGAAAACCATGGCTGGCACTCTCGTTCTAACGGCAGACAACACATATTCAGGTGTAACCGCAATTCGCCAGGGCACTCTGCAACTCGGAGACGGCGGTGCGCATGGCAGTGTTGCGGGAGACATCGTCATAGGAACAGAAACTGGTTTGAGAGCAGATTTGACTGTGCTCAAAAAAGGCGTCACGATCTTTGATCAGAAACTGTCGGGAACCGGCGGTTTGAATATTACCAGTGATCAAATGTCGTCTGCTGACTTGGATATAGATAGAACAATTCTTACAAATGATAACAGTTATACTGGCGGAACTATAATACACAATGCAGCGTTACAGCTTGGTGACAGCACGGGAACAGCTGAAACAGGTAGCATTGTTGGCAATATAGCAATGATAGATGGTCTTCTTGATGTCCACCGCAGCGGAAACGTGGAATTCGCAGGAGATATCAGTGGTGAAGGCGATCTGATTATTTCCGGAAATAATACCACGATCTTGTCGGGCGATAACAGTTTCAGAGGAAACATATCTGTTAGACAAGGCAGCACTTTGCAGGTCGAAGATGATTGGAACCTTGGCGATACTAGCAACAGACTAGCCTTGGATAATGCAACTCTGCGCTTGGATGGTTATGGATATTTATCTGCTGACAGAGCAATAGAGATCGGTGCTGGTAATGCCACTATTGATGTGGCTACTGCGACAAGCATCTTCGATCCGGAGATAGCCAGCAGTATCTCTGGCGATGGTCAACTGATAAAGAGTGGTTCGGGAACGCTTATTCTGTCGGGTAAGAATAGCTATTCTGGTGGAACGCGCGTTGATGAGGGCACTTTGCAACTCGGTTCGGACTGGATGGACGACAATGCGAATCCTGCAACAGGCGATTACCAACTGTCGTCATCGTCAAGTCAGCTGCAATTTGCGTCATATAAAGATTTGGTTTTTGGCGGCATGATCTCAGGTCAGGGTAATGTAACGCTCGTGGGACGGGGAATGGTCATATTCACTCAAGATCAAGGATACACGGGCGAAACTCATGTTGGCTCGATATCTTTTCTGAAACTCGGTTATGGTGGACAGGCCGCAGCCTTGCCAGGTCACGTTGAGCTGGACGGCGTTCTGCTTGGTGAAGGTCGCGTTGGATCACTGGTAAATTCAGGCTCGATCACGCCTACGAAGGAAAATGGTTTCGGTGTCATAGAAGTTGATGGAAACTATACGGGAAATAACGGCTCTTTAGAGATTGATCGTGATCTCGGTGACGACAATTCGGCTGGTGATAAGTTTATCGTTCGCGGCGACACTGCTGGTGACACTTATGTCCGTGTATTTAATAGATCGGGTATTGGCGCACAGACGAGAGAAGGTATCAACATTATCGAAGTTGGTGGCCAATCAGATGGTACTTTTCATCTACTAGGTGATTATGAAGGTGTTGATGGTACACAGACTGTTGTGGCGGGTGCTTATGCGTACGGTCTGTTTAAAGGAAGTGCGACAGATGCACAGGATGGTAACTGGTATCTGCGGAGCAAATTTGTCAGTCCAGTAAATCCAACTGCTCCTACGAACCCAACAGATCCGACCAACCCTACTAACCCAACTGATCCGAATGGTGGTAACGGTGGGGACACCCCGGGATCCCAACCTGAATATCAAGCGGGTGTGCCTTTGTATACAAGTGGATCGCTTGCTCTATCGCGTCTTAACAGACAGGGTTTTGCAAGTCTTTCCAGCCGTATGAACGTGACGACTGGAAATTCCGCTGCTGACCCAGGTTTAAATGCCAGTTCGAGGGAAATAATTTCTCATGACCGACTGTTCTGGGGACGAGTGCAAGGTGGTTACAGTCACATAAATCCAAAGGGTGAGGCTGTTGCTACTAGGTTTGGTGCGCATGATTGGGAATTACAAACCGGTATTGATGCACAAATTTTGGATAATGAACACGGTTCTTTGTTCAGCACTGTGTGGGGCGATTACAGAAGTAGTCAGGTTAATGTCTGGTCGAGCCTCGGTGATGGTAAAATAACGATTGATGGCTACGGCGTTGGCGGGGCATTGACCTGGTACGGTGCTAATGGATTTTATCTCGATGGCCAGGGTAAAGCGACTTGGTATAAATCAGACTTTGAATCATACCGGGTTCATAGGGGGCTGGCTTCAGATGTAGCAAGTTTTGGCTATGCTTTGAGTTTGGAAGCAGGACATCGTATAGCGCTGAACAGCCGCTGGTCCGTAACGCCGCAGGCACAGATGATTTGGGCATCGGTTAATACTGACGATTATCACGATCTATTCGAAGCTGATATTGTTACGCCGTCCAACAATAATCTGATAGGCCGCATTGGCCTAGAAGCCAATTACAGAACGAGCTGGAGAGAGGCTGATGCAACAACATCTCGCTTATCCGTCGGTGGCGTTGCCAATATTTATCGGGATTTCAAGCTTGATCGTGGGCACATCTTCGTTTCTGATACACGCATTGCGACAGGTAACATCGATAAGATGCAAGGGGAACTGGGAATTACGGCTGATTACACCTGGAAAGATAGCAAATATTCAGTTTATGGAAAGTTTATAGGAGCAACAAACTTAGATGATTTCTCAGATAGCTACTCAGTGTCAGGAAGCATAGGCTTCCGTGCCTCCTGGTAAGTAGAAAGAGAAATCATCCTAAATGGGTTCTGATGGGATGGACGCCCTCCGACGGCCTTGATGTGGCAGAATGGGTTCGTTGAGCACCATTGAGGAGGATGCGACCATGGAAGAGATTACTACAATTGGTTTGGATCTGGCGAAGAATATATTTCAGTCCCACGGAAGTGACAGTGATGGGCGAGTTCTTTTGCGCAAGAAATTACGCCGCGAGCAATTGCTGCCATTCTTCGCCAAACAGCCTGCTTGCATGGTGGCGATGGAGGCGTGTTCCAGCAGTCATCATTGGGGTCGGGAGATTGGTGCTCTGGGACATACAGTTCGATTGATCCCGTCCGCTTATGTGAAGCCATTTGTGAAGCGTCAGAAGAATGATGCGAGTGATGCAGAAGCGATCTGCGAAGCAGATTTACGCCTACGATGCGGTTTGTTGCTGTAAAAAGTGAACAGAGCCAAGCTGCAGCTATTGTGTTTAGAACACGCGATCTTCTGGTCAGACAGAGAACGCAGATTATCAATGCCTTGCGTGGACATTTAGCTGAGTTTGGCATTGTGGTTGCCCAAGGCCCTGCACATGTTAGCAAACTGGTGATGGTCGTTCAGGATCCAGAGATGTCTTTGCCAGATATGGCCCGGCCGGTTATCGGCGTACTTGTTGATATGCTTGCTACACTGGATGAGCGTATCAAAGTTTTAGACAAAGAGATTGCCCGTCGAGCCAAAGAGGATGAAGTCGCTCATCGGTTGATGACTATTCCAGGTATTTGCCTGGTGATTGCTACAGCCCTGACAGCATTGGCTCCTGCGGCATCGACCTTCAAACGCGGGCGGGATTTTGCAGCCTGGCTTGGCCTCACCCCTTTACAGCATTCAACCGGTGGCAAACAGCGGCTGGGTCGTACATCCAAAATGGGTGAACGGACTTTACGGCGCTTGCTGATCATAGGGGCCAGCACCGTCGTGCGTTGGGCTGGGAAAAAGGGATCAGATACGGGTACGTGGCTGGCCAGTATGCTCAAACGTAAGCCACCCATGCTGATACGCTTTGCATTGGCCAACAAAATGGCACGGATTGTCTGGGCATTGATGGCGAAGGGCGGAATTTATCGGGCTCCGGTCATTGCAGTATGAAAACGCAACGAACCGGTGGTTGTTGGAGGTGTAAGAAGGTCAAAAGGAAAGTTATGGCGTAACAGTCGATGAGACGAGATCAGGAAAACCAGATTGCGACGAAGTGCTAAAACCACGCGGTTCTGAATTGGACCTGATCTGCGAATTCCCATACGGGCCAGCAGCATGTTGATGGCTGCATTCACAGGCCGGATACATGTCAGCACCCGACTTACACGCTCAAACCTTTCCGAAAGATTCTTCTTGCAACCAATGGGACGTCCATACATGCCGCAAAGTTATCACTTTGCCAGAGCTCAGTTCGGATCATTGGCATATTGAGTAATATGAAGATTGATGTCGATCTCTTTCAAAGAGTGGCTTATTCCCTCCCCCCAGAAGTTTCATCCCAGATGTTGCCTTCTTCAATGCCTTGTATACTATGGATTTCCTGTTCTTCCGGCTGCGACTTTGGCAATTTCAGGAAACGCCGCATGAATGCTTGTGGTCTACCTCCGACTAGGTGATATCCGATCTTAGCGTTTGCTCTTCGCATGAATGCGTAAACTAACCTCTTTGAATGTCAAAGAGGTAGTCTGTAGCCAATTTCACCCAGACATCAGCATCATTGCTTTTAAGATAAATTCTTACAACAGTTTCATCTCGCTTATTGATCCGACCCCATGTCTTTGCAGGGGGTCGGATATTTGTATGTTAGGCGATGCGGTCTCCTTTCTTGACTTTGACCGCACGGTCGTCGACACCTGGCAGCATCTTGGCAAGATCGCGCGTGACGACGACGTCCATGATGACCGGCCCCTTTGCCGACATTGCCTGCGCTATCGCATGGTCCAACTGGTTCGGATGTTCTACGCGGATGCCACATACGCCCATCGTTTCGGCGATCTTTGCGTAGTCCGTCTCTTCGAGGTCCGATGCGTGGTAGCCTTCGACTCAGTATATTAAGTGTTGTAATGCTTTGATGTAACCTGAAGCGGCATTATTGACGACGATAATCGTAAAATCAAGCTTGAGACCGCGCGCGTGTTCGACGCAGCACGTGCCCTGATGGCTGCGGGCAAGCCGTATCCGATAGACGCGAAGACGCGATCTGGCACGAAGGCACGTCCAGCGCGCTTGGTGTCGAACAGCAGGCCGCCCCAGTGTGCTGCAAAGCCACCGTCTGCAATAAGAATGCCGTCATCAGGAAGCGTCTTGTTGAGTTCGGTTAACAGGCGGGCTATGTTAATCGGCGTTTCATCAGAATGAAGACGTGGACCGACATCCTTTCGCTATGCATCCATGCGCTTGCCAACCTTGGAAGCGTAATCTGCTTGGCGCGTGCGGATGGCTTCACTACGCGCTGCCAGCATCTCTTGGAGCTCGCTAATTGTCGCTCCGACGTCACCCGAAAGCGCAAGATCGCAATCCGTAGTGCGGCCGAACTCTTCGATCAATTTATTGGCGATGCGGTCATAACGGCCAAAGAGACCTGCGCTCAGTGTACTCATGTATGGGATTGCGCCTTTACCGGTCAAGGTATGGGCGACAGGTAAGTTCAATGCCTGTGAGAAAGCAGTTAGTACATTGGCTGCATCGCTAAGGTGAACACCACCTCCTGCCAGCACGATAGGTTTATGGGTGTCTGCGATCAACTCTGCTGCCTGCTTTAAGGAATTTTTATCTGGGCGACAACGCAGTGCTGGAATGGATTCATGTGCCGCGATCGCATAAAATCTGTTTCTTCGAACTCGTGGACCGCGTGCGAGATGTCCTCGGGTAGGTTGGCAACGACGGGACCGGGACGACCGGATGTCGCGACGGCAAAGGCGCGGCGCACGAGTTCGGGAATGCGGGAGATGATTTCGATGCGCAGCAGCTCTTTGACTGATGGCCGCAGTATTTCGGTTGGGCAGCTTTCCTGCGCCATGTTCTTCCAGGAATGCTCTCGGTGGGAGTCACCAACTAGAACAACCATCGGCGTTCCTGCGTTAAGTGCCTCGACCAGTCCAGTGACGAGGTTCGTCGCTCCACGCCCCAGTGTTGCATCAGCAAGGCAGACGTGGCCCGATACCTTAGCATAGGCGTCGGCTGCGAAAATGCCCGCGCTCATCGTTGATAAGATAGTGTTTCAAGCCCAAACGACGTGCAGCGTCATAGAAGGGCAGCAACTGAAATCCACCCATGCCGTAGATTGGACCAAGATTGTAAAGCGAGATCATGCGGGCGATTGCTTCGACCCCCGTCAGCTCAATCGCCATGGGACTTATTCCTCCCTAGATATATTCAGCGGTCCCTTATGGACAGAAGGGATAAAAGGTCCGGGCGCCGTTCATGCCAACGTGTAGCATTCTCGAAAGCTCAACCTAGTCGAAGCGCCACATCCTCGTGGAATGCGGGGGGCGACAATTTGCAGTGAGAGGGGCATGCCCTCTGGGTTGACACCATTCGGCAGTGCAAGCGCACACAATCCGAGGTAGTTGACAAAGCGCGGCAGATCGGACAGCGGCATTGCATATTCGTCTATGCCTGATAGCGGCGGCGAACTGATGGGTGTCGTTGGTAGTAAGAGCGCATCCAATCCCGAGAGAGCTTCACACATTTCCGCGGTCTCTGCGCTGCGCTTTGTAAGTCGCATTGCAAAATCCGCAGCGGAGCCATCTTTTCCGGCAAGAATACGCTCACGCACATATGGATCGAAATCGCCGCGATCCTCATTCATTAGTGCGGCGAGATTTGCATAACCCTCGGTGCGGATGATCTGAGATGCAGCCGCACAATAATCGACAGGATCTTTTGGCAGTTTTACGTCAACGACATTCACGCCAAGCTGGCGGAAAACGGCTACAGATGCGTCCAGTGCATCAAGGATTTCGGTTTCGACGTCCGGTAATTGCGCTCGTGAAACAACACCAACGCGCATTCCTCTGGTAGAGTGCTTCAAACTGGTGAGCGTCTTGGGTGGATTGGTGTTCCACGTAGCAGGATCGCGTTCGTCTGAACCTGAAAGCGCATCAAAAAGGTTAGCTGCATCCTCGACGGAACGCGCCATTGGTCCGATTGAATCCAGCATCTGACTGAGCGGGAAAACTCCATGTGTGCTAACGCTCGCCTGTGTTGGCTTTAATCCTACGATTCCGTTCATCGATGCCGGGTTGCGAATAGAGCCGCCGGTGTCTGAACCCAATGAAAATGGCACCATGCCAGCGGCGACGGCGACGCCCGATCCACTCGACGAGCACCTGGTGAACGGTGCTTTGACAGATCCCAAGGGTTTCGAGGTGCACCTAGGTGCGCATTGGTACCCAACCACCGAAGGCGAACTCCACCATATGAAGCTTGCCCAACAGGATGGCACCGGCCGCTTTACACGTTCAACGGCGGTTGCTGTCTCAGTCGGGATATCGTGCTTAAGATGCAAGGAACCCGCAGTTGTCGGTAACCCAGCGACATCCAGAAGGTCTTTTACGGCAAATGGAATACCGTGTAGTCTTCCTCTATAGCGACCATTTGCAATCTCGGTCTCGGCTTGTTGCGCGGCGGGGAGAGCATCCTCTTTGGTAAGTAGCAAAAACGCCTGCAATACCGGGTCTGTGCGCTCGATGCGGATAAGACAGGCTTGCAACAGCTCTGAAGGTGAAACCTCACCTTTTTCGAGTAGCGGGCCAGTTCATGAATGGCGAGATCAGCAAGATTAAGCGAAACCATCAGCATTTGTTCTCAGACTGTAATCGGAAGATCGTATTAGTCGATCTTGTATTTGAGCCATTCGGCGTTTAGTTTGTGAAGTGCTGAATCACCTCCGAACATTTCATGTCCACCTTCAGCCTTGTTACGGCCCAGTTCCAGCACGTAAAGATAATCCGACACGGCTGCGCATTGCCTCACGTTCTGGTCGACGAGAACAACGGTGATGCCTTTTGAAGGCAACTCCTTAATGAAATCTTAGATCTCGCGCGACAGACGTGGCGCGATCATTGCTGTTGGTTCATCGAGAAGAACGACTTCAGGCTCAAGCGCAAGTGCGCGGGCCCGTTCAAGGAAACGTTGTTGACCACCGCTGAACGGCGTGAGCTTTATACGCAGGAAGGCTGGCAGCGCTTTGATGCTGAAGCTAAGCTCTACACGCAAGAGGAAATGGAGCGAGAGAGAAGCAGATATCTCTGATGCCTTAAAAGCGAGCCGTCTGGCTCGCTTTTCTTTTGTGATTTATTCAGCGAAGACAAATCTTAGGGTGTTGATGTGTAACGTTGGTTCGCAAAATTTAATAAGATTAGAGGTGTCCGGATTGGTTGAGACTAAACGAAACACATTGAAGCCTAACATGTATTTGGTGATCCATTTGATAAACGAATGATCTTGCTTATGAATACTGTTTACAGTCTATATGGAACACCTATTCTTGCAATTACTTTCTTAAAGCGCCTCGCGGCGCGAAAATTTCAGCGCGCAGGCATAGTCCTCTGAACGTTGCGATATGAAGCAGCATAGCTGACGTAAAAGAAACAACATATAAGGTTTTATCTTCTAGGAAAGCGGCTTCTGTCGAAATCAATCGACGCCGATCTGTGATCGATCAAATCATCCTACGGCTGGGATTGCGTTATCGATGATGGCAGCGGAGGCGCGGCCGGAGATACTCGAGACGATGGGTGCACGGGTGCGTGCATTGGCGGATAATGTTGCGGAGCGGATGGGGTGGTTGAGCGCGCCTTCGTGCTGATTGGTATTATATAGAGAGTTGAGCTGGGTGAGGGCGCGTTGAGCGCCCTTTGCGTTTTTGGTTGGAATCGATCTGGTTTGGGTGCTTAATGTTTGGTAAAGTTTGCTGTTATTTTCTGTTGAAAGAAACTTTGTATTTTTTTGTGAAAGTTCGTTGACAGTTTGTGTTTGTGGGGTCTATATGGCGCACACCGAGGGCGGCGATCGTC
>NZ_JACJUO010000003.1:462500-570981 GCF_014397025.1 Ochrobactrum sp. Marseille-Q0166
CCGGGTCCAGGACCGTGTATGGTGGGTAGTTTGACTGGGGCGGTCGCCTCCTAAAGAGTAACGGAGGCGCGCGATGGTAGGCTCAGAACGGTCGGAAATCGTTCGTCGAGTGCAATGGCATAAGCCTGCCTGACTGCAAGACTGACAAGTCGAGCAGAGACGAAAGTCGGTCATAGTGATCCGGTGGTCCCGCGTGGAAGGGCCATCGCTCAACGGATAAAAGGTACGCCGGGGATAACAGGCTGATGACCCCCAAGAGTCCATATCGACGGGGTTGTTTGGCACCTCGATGTCGACTCATCGCATCCTGGGGCTGGAGCAGGTCCCAAGGGTATGGCTGTTCGCCATTTAAAGCGGTACGTGAGTTGGGTTCAGAACGTCGTGAGACAGTTCGGTCCCTATCTGCCGTGGGTGTAGGAATATTGATAGGATCTGTCCCTAGTACGAGAGGACCGGGATGGACGTATCTCTGGTGGACCTGTTGTCGTGCCAACGGCATAGCAGGGTAGCTATATACGGACGGGATAACCGCTGAAGGCATCTAAGCGGGAAACCCACCTAAAAACGAGTATTCCCTATCAGAGCCGTGGAAGACTACCACGTTGATAGGCCGGGTGTGGAAGTGCGGCAACGCATGTAGCTTACCGGTACTAATAGCTCGATCGACTTGATCACTCCCATTTACAATATCCATCGAACGAAGTTCGATGTCTCTTTTGTCCTTGCGAAGTAAACTTCGAAGATGACAATAAGCATACGACTGTATGCCGCCGAATGTTCGGCGCGCCCGCGCAGCCATTCACAAAGTGAATGTGGCGTGAGCGAAAATAACAGCACGAAAGACAACAGCTTCTCATATTTGTGTTCTTCGCCGACCTGGTGGTTATGGCGGAGCGGCTGCACCCGATCCCATTCCGAACTCGGCCGTGAAACGCTCCAGCGCCAATGGTACTTTGTCTTAAGACACGGGAGAGTAGGTCGCTGCCAGGTCTGCTAAGCACACAAATCAATCCATCTTCTCATAATTACAAAACAGTCACAAAACGCGTAGTTCGCCAAAAATAACAAACCGGTTCATAATAAAAACCCTGGCGCGGGGTGGAGCAGCCCGGTAGCTCGTCAGGCTCATAACCTGAAGGCCGCAGGTTCAAATCCTGCCCCCGCAACCAACGATCCCTGCACTTGCGCTAAGCCCTTCTTTCCGAAGGGCTTTTTTGCGTTTTGGCCATCTTTTGCGCGGCCCAGAAGTTCGTCCAGAAGCGCCTTCTCCTCGAGGAAGGCCGGGTTCTTCTTGCCAGACGCAAACGTCAGGATCGCGGCAAGGTCGCCACGCAGCACAATCACCAGTTCCTCGCCGTCCGGAACAAGCTCGATACGGCTGACAAGTGAGCGCAGCCGTTCGGCAGCCTTTGCCCGCGTCGCTTCATTGTGAAGCTGATCGTGCAGCGCTGCGATCTGCTCATGATAGATTTTTGCCATGTTGGGATGGAGAAGGGCAGGGGGCTGTTCCGTCGTCTCCAGCATGGCCGCGATATCTTTCTTGCGCTGTTCCAGCGCCACCATCTTGGCGTTGATGCGGTCGGCCGCTCCGCCCTTGAGGATGAGATCGAGAAGCGTGTCGAGTTCGCGATCGATCTTCTTGATCTCGGCCTCAGCCGCCTCGATTGAGACGCGCGCCGCCATCCGGGCCTTGTTCACTTCCCGCGTAAACTCCTCGCAGAAATCCTTGAACAGTTCCGGTTCCATCAGATGCCTGTCGAGGCCGTTGAGCACGGAGGCTTCCAGCGTGTCGCGGCGGATATTGATCCAGTTGTTGCATGTGCCCTTGTTGCGGGCGTTGGTGCAGCCAAGGAGGTGTTTGGAAATCATCGAATAGCCGCCACCGCAGCAGCCGCATTTGATCAGACCGGTGAACAGATGCTTTGGTCGGCGTCTGTCGCACAGGAAATTATCGGAGGTCTCGGACCAAGGGTTGTGCGCGAGTTTCTGCTGCCGTTCTCTCGTGGCGTCCCAGATGTACTGATCGACAGTGCGCAGTTCAGGAACGTCCTGAATGATCCATTCGCTTTCCGGATTCGGCCGTGAGACGCGCTTTCCCGTATCGGGATCTTTAATGTAGCGCAGCCGGTTCCAGACCAGCTTGCCGATATAAAGCTCGTTGTTAAGGATGCCGGTCCCGCGCTTCGGATTGCCATGAATGGTGGACGGTCCCCATTCGCTGCCTTGTGGTCCTGGTACGCCCTCGCTGTTCAGCGCCATCGCGATTGCCCGCGACGACTTCCCTTCCAGATAGTCCGAGAAGATGCGGCGCACGACGTTTGCCTCGGCCTCGTTGATGGTGCGCTCGCCTCGGCTTGCTTGTCCCGCCTGATCGAACTGGCGCACGACGTCATAGCCGTAGCATAGCCCACCGCCAGACTTGCCGTCCTCGATCCGACCGCGCAGGCCCCGCCGTGTCTTATCGGCAAGGTCTTTGATGTAGAGCGCTCCCATCGTGCCCTTCAGGCCGATATGGAGTTCACTCACTTCACCTTCGGAAAGCGTGACGATGCTGACGCCGGCGAAGCGCATCCGCTTGTAGAGACCGGCAATGTCTTCCTGATCGCGGGAAAGCCGGTCGAGCGATTCCGTCAGGATCACGTCGAAGCGACGCTTGAGACCATCGGCAATCAGTTCCTGCACACCAGGCCGCAGCAGCGACGAACCAGAGATCGCCCGGTCGGTATAGCTGTCAACGACGGTCCAGCCTTCCTTCTCGGCGCGGGCGCGGCAAAGCCGAAGCTGATCCTCAATGGATGCGTCGCGCTGATTGTCGGAAGAGTAACGGGCATAAAGCGCAGCTCTCATGAGACGGTCCCCCTATTTGCGGAGGCGTTCGCGGGCGGCGCGCTCCTGTTCGGCTTCAACGAATTTGCGGGCAGCCTGCCGGGCGAGCATTCGGACGAAATCGCAAAGGCGCGGATCAGGCTTCGACGGATCGTAGGTCGGCATGGTGTCGGACGGCACGAGGACCACCCGCACGCTTTTCGCCGTTGTCCCTTTCCGTTTTGCCACGACACGATCCTTGTTCCTGGGCGGACTATTCCGCTCCGGACAAAGACTGGGCTGGAAACCGGCAGATGTGAATGCGAAATCGCGGGCATTCTAGCGACCTCCTTCATAAAGCGTCTATGCTTAACGTACTAGGTCGTAGCTTGCCGGCTACGAGTCCGGTGTGAAAGTTAGGTATCCGGGGGGATGGTATCAGAAATTTTAGTCGAGCGAATCCCCCATTCTGCCGCTGTATAACTTTCGCGGGATAAATCGGCCCGAGATTCTTGTCATTGGTCTTAGGAATTCTGCACCAGCATATGGGATATCAGCCGAACATTTTCGGCTACTGCACTGCTGTGGCGTTCTGACAATCTATTGGCTAACGACGCTCCAAAATCTCTCCACTGCATCTGGATTTTCTGGGGTTCAATGCCGGAGATCAACCAGTCTGCGCCGACTCTGCAGTCTGAGGGAGTGGAACCTTCCTGCAACATGATCCAGTCCATAAGCGCGATTAATTCGGAATTCTGCCAAGCCGGAACTGCGAGCGCGAAATAAAGAAGTCCGAGGCCGAGAAACGCAAGTTCGGCACCATCGAAGTCCTCTCGCGCTCGGAGTAGCCAAATCAGAAGATCTGCGGCTTCCTCATCTGCTGGGAGGCCGCTTTTCTCCAGACTCTCGATCAGATGAATGACTGTACTTTCGTTGCTGCCCTCGTCGTTCTCGGAATCACCAGCCACAACAAGTAAAACGGTGCAGCAGAACGCCTGTTGCCAGCATACCTGGATGATTGTCTCGCCTGATGCTTCCGGCTTTGGGCGATGCCACCGTCCGAGACGCAGAACTTCCATCGGGTGCCAGGGCAAGGGTGACGGCACAACGGATTGGTCCACTATTTGCCTGAGCCCCGTTAAATGCTTTCCGGCGTCGCGCCCGTAATCAAGTCTTGCGATGTTGTGAAGATCATCCTCGTTGAGCTCCGCACTCAGCAGCTTAAGCAGACCGAAAGGGGCGCCGCTGCGAGAAATGGGCAACCCGGCATTGTTTTTGCGAGGCGTTGGCATTTCGAATAGTGATATCCAAATCAAGTATAGTGTTTCGACGTTTGGGCGCTAACAACCGTTCAGCGATATCGCGAGGATAAGAAACCATGATCGTCAGAGGAAATAAAGTGAGGACGTCCATCGTCGCGGCCGGGGCGGGTACACTGTGATGACCGGTGACAGCAATCGGCTGCGTATCGTTATCGGCTTTCTTCTTGCCCCGCTTGCATCCGGTTTGCTGCAGCTCCTCATCCTGGGGGCAGCGGGATTTCCTGTTGTAATTTTCAGCTATCCCGTTGCACTCATTCTGGGGATACCCGTCTATATCGCCGCGAGAAAACTGGGGTGGCTCAGCCTGAAAGCGACACTTCTCGGGGGTGCAGCCCTCGGCGGCCTGACGGGTCTGGTGATCATCACGGTCGGAGGAGGGATGCACAGCAGCGCTGTTTCATTTCTATTCGGCTTCGCTCTTCTTGCTGCTCATGGCGGGATCGTCGCAGCGGCCTTCTGGTTCATAGCGTTGTGGCGCAACGGTTTATCTTGTGAGCAAGAAGCCGATTTCAGGAATCAGTAGATGAATTCGAATATCCCGTAGTCGTGTTTGGCTCGGGTGAGCGGTAACCATCACATCGCGCCCTCACGGGTTTGCCGGTTCCAGAAAACAATATTTTCTCGCCCTGAACTGCATCGCTACATACGGACAATTATCCCAGTGCTCTGTCAGGCAAGCATGTTCCGGTTCGGCCATTTCGGGGAGCGTACACCGTTCCTCCTTGCACTCCTTGGCATAAATCGTTCCGGTCGGATAATGGCCGACGGCGATGAGTGTTCTGTCTTCCGGAAGAGGAAGCGCTTCAAAGGCATCGAGCAACTTTTGTTGCTGCGAGAGCGTGCCCGAAGGGGGGATTCTGCCAATTGTCATTTCCCCGGCCATCGCCATGTTTTTCACATATTCCTGGTATTGCGCATTCGAGCAGGAAAGCTCCCCAGTCGCTGAAACAAGTGTCGTTTCCTGTTTCCCTGCGCGAGAGACAGAAAAAAGTCCTGACCCGAGAGCCAGCAAAAGAAGTATTCCCGGCAGAATGTAGCGTCTATCTATCTTCATATTTCCTGACCACCTGACAGGATTTTGTTTTGCAGTAGTGCGATATTTAGGTGGCCCTTCTATTCATTGCCTTTGGAACCGACATCCGGCAGACACAGGAAATCGTGCCAAGCGATGCAGGATACTCCGGTCTATAGCGGGGGAGCACAGCTTATCCGTAAGCGAGGCTCTTCGCCTTTTATCAAGCCTGGTTCTGTAGAGAGCACAAATATCTTTCGGCCTCCAGACTTCAGGTCGATCAGCCCTTCCTGGAGTAACTGCGAGGCTCCGTTGATATAAACGGTGCTTTGGTAACTGGCCAGAGACGAAAAGCAGCCGCACGCGCCAATCGGTTCGCGCAGCGTGATGTCAGCTTCTGCTGTCAACAGGCCGGAACTGCTGGATATGTCAGCACGACTTGCAGATAAGCATTTGGAAAGATGGTTTTGAATCACAACATGAGGCTGTTCCGCAGCGCTAACCGGTTGAGCTGCCCCAAAGAGGCATGTAACTGTTAAAATCAAATATCTCACGGGGATACTCCGATTATTCGTGTCCACTGATGCCCGGTTGTCGCGAGGGCGAGAAAACTGCAAAATAATCAGAACTGCAATGATGGAAGTTCAAATGTCCCTTTATATCAAAGCCTGGCTTTTTACGATCTGGGCGTGTCTGTTTGCCATAGTCGTTATTTCGTTGTTTCCTTCGCACGCAAAATGGGCGATCGGTTTTCTCATCATTTGGCTTGCTCACGGCATTTTTGCGCTTTTCTTCATAACTTGTCCCGAATGCGGCCTGTCCCTCTTCCGTGGAGGTTCCGGCTTGATCGCGACAAATCAGCCCTGGCCGCGCAGGTATTGTGGAAATTGCGGCAGAGACCACAACCGCATAACCTGACCGCCGCGTATCATCAGGACAGTAGCATTCCGCAGCGCTGGCCGGGAGTATTTTATGCAGTTCATCGCGCATCTGGTGTATCAGCTCAATCAGTGGAAAATTGTCGTCCTTCTGGTTCTGAGTTTCGGATCGGTTTTGCTTCCGGTTGCGTTGATTTCGTTAAACCGCGATCCGACCAGGGAAGCGCGGCTCATCGCATGGGGACTTGGCTGCACTTTCGGTATCGGATTTCCGCTCATTTTTGGGTTCGCCTTTCTGGGCAGCACCATTGCAACCAATCTCGTCTACCAGTATGGCGTAGATGGAGAAGGCGTCATTACAGGCCGCTTTGAAACCGCCGCCATGTATAATGAAGAACCGGTTCAGGGCTACCGGGTCCTTCTCCGGACCGCCATGGAGCGGACCATCGAGACGAGTTTCCAGTCCGACAGCTTCAATGTCTATCCACCCAAGAACGAGGTTGTTTATCCGTCACGCGGTATGCGTTTTACCGCGCGTTATTTGCCTGACTACCCAGAAGATTTCATCATCATCGCCAATGACGATTCCCCTTGGGCGTACAGCCTGCGCTGCTCGAAAATTGAAGATCGGGTGCGGGAGTTGACAGCGATGCTTCAATTTTCCGGCACAGAGCCGGCCTATCGCCATGAACATGATGAAGCTGTCGCTACCGCCCGTGCCGCCCGCTGCAGTGCGACGTCAACAAAATGAAGGCATACTCCAGATACAGTTGAGTTGGTTGTGCTAGCGGTTTTCTTGGCGAAGAGGATTCCGCAATTCAACCCAACGCTGACATTCATAGCTGCGGCATTCATTGGACCGGGGCACTGGCTGGAAGGTACAACCTAATCCACCACGGCTATTCCCCTTTTCGAAACGCAGGGCGAAGTCGTACTGGGCTGGAATGACTATTTTTCCGCATTCGTCAAAATAGCCGTATTTGCGATCTTTGATGTAGCGTGCGAGGCCATTCGCTGAATGGATCGGGACCATTATCGAAGATCGTCGGCTGCAATAGCATCCCACCCCTGCGGCTTATGATACGTGTGCATTTTTTCGTCAGGACAGCGGCTATTCCGCAGGTATTGAAGTGCTCCGCGGCCATCAGCGTTGCCTCGACCCCGATGGTTCCATCGCAATTTCGATAGCCGTAAGCCTGTTTTTGTTCGTCGAAGAAGGGGCACAAAGCAATAACGAGGATGCGGTGACGGCGGCTAGAAAAGACAAATTACCCTAATTGATGCCGGTATCCGTCAACAGACCATAAGCGTAGCAAGATTCTTCGTTGTCAGCCTTTTGTTCACTCTCGCGGCGGTTCCTTGAGCCAGAACACAGCCACGATGGTGCCAATGGGGGGCATCACCCACAAGACAAGCTGAAGCCAGCCGCTCCTGTTCGTATCGTGCAGCCGACGTGCCGCCACGGACAAAAATGGTATCAAGGTGCCGAGAAGGAATATCGTAATCAGCATGTCGGGAACCTGCAGGAAACCTAATAACAGACCGGTTGCGACATAGAAAAGCATCGCGTACCAGAATTCTGTTTGGCTGGCTCTGCCTTTGAAATCGAAACAATTCGAAAAAAATCGCCGCACGGCAGAGGGAAAGTCCACAGGCGAAGCTCCAGGCCCAAAACGGTTCGGACCCTGTGATGGTTTATTCAGAAAGAAAAGCGCGGACACCGCCAAGAGTAAGGCCACTATCGAGATTACCAATATCGATAGCATCGATTCAGATATCCTTTCCGGCAGATCACTCTGTAAGGTTGATACCATTTTTCCGCCTGCACGAAAAGTCGCAATGATCGGAGGAGTTGGAGGCCGAACTTTGGATGGCGTTTCCTCAACGTCCCAAGAGAAGCATACGCAACAATTTTTCGGCGTCATGGTCTTTCGCTGCTATTCTTGCGCAAATCAAATATTAGCTTATGGTCCCTTGATGAATCACGATACTTCAGTAGGATTACTCTCGTTTCCGAAACCATTCCATTCGGAAGCCGGCAGGCTCTGGCATTACCAGCCGGTAAATATTCCCGGTGTTATTGAGACCGGATGTTGGTATGGCGCCGGCTCCCATGGTCTGAAACCTCATTTCCATGACGAGGCGCAACTCACACTGGTGACGTCCGGCTTCCGCGAATTTCGGATCGATGACACGACCGTCTGTGTCACAGCGGGGCAGGGAATACTGATCCCGGCGGGAATGGTGCATACGCCGCTGGCAACGACGGATACGGAGACGAGTTGCACCAATCTCTATGTCTCGACCGACCGCGTTGCCGCGTCGTTCAAGGTCTTCGATATATCGCGCGATCCAGTCAGCGCACACGGTGCCTTTTCCGATAATATTTTATGCTTCTTGAGCAACGTTCTGTCCGAGGCGTCTGTCCGACCGCCGTGGAACGCCATCAGCATCGCCCTTAGGACTGCCTTGACCAGCAGCGACAAGCGGATCGGAGAGATCGCCGCGGGCTTCGATCGCAGTCGAGCAGGTTTCAGTCGCCAAGTGACGCGCGAGCTAGGCCTTGCCCCTCATGCTTTCCGGCTGCTTTCACGACTAAACCATGCACGACAGTTACTCCGGGAAGGCCAGTCGATCGCAGCAGTGGCAACTGAGGCGGGATTTTCAGATCAAAGCCACATGACACGTTTGTTTCGCGGAACCTTCGGCACCACGCCCGGGCTCTACCGGCGCACCTGAGTGCGGTCACAAACGTTCCAGACAAGCCTGGGCGCCCGTACTATCCTTCACCTTCTGAGGGGTGAAGCATGGATTTCAATATTGTAATTTTGTTGTTTGCGGCCGGCATCGCGGGCGGCCTTATCAACGCCCTAGCCGGTGGCGCCACACTCATCACATTTCCGGCGATGTTGGCGGCGGGTCTGTCACCAATTGCCGCCAATGCCTCGAACGCGGTTGCCAT
Organism: Ochrobactrum sp. Marseille-Q0166; assembly: GCF_014397025.1. Classification (NCBI taxonomy): domain Bacteria; kingdom Pseudomonadati; phylum Pseudomonadota; class Alphaproteobacteria; order Hyphomicrobiales; family Brucellaceae; genus Ochrobactrum; species Ochrobactrum sp. Marseille-Q0166. The sequence continues at coordinate 471,480 of NZ_JACJUO010000003.1, forward strand.
TTCCCCGGGGCACCTTATCGCCGCTCTTGCGGATCGTGAAAAGTTGCCCGTCCTCAACAGACGGACGACATTATTCATCGCCGTTGCTGTCTTTGGAGGCGCGATCGGGGCTGTGCTGCTATTGGTCATCCCTGAGCGTCTTTTTATCCTTCCCGTACCGGGGCTGATTGCATTCGCAACCCTGCTGTTTGCTTTGGCACCACGTATTCAGAAGTGGGCTTCCAGTTCTTATGGAGATTTGCTTTCTACAGGATTGAACTCCACAGTCCTCGGGATGGCATGCATCTACGGCGGGTTCTTCGGCGCGGGCCTGGGCGTCATATTGTCGGCAGTCCTGTCAATTACGGAGCCGAACGACATTCGCGCGATGAAAGCCCTGAAGAATCTGCTTGCGACCTGCGTCGCGCTTGTAGCAACCGCTATTTTCATTTTTCAGGGCGCTGTACGCTGGCCGGAAACAATCATCATGCTCTTGGGCGCGATTCTCGGCGGATACGGCGGCGGTTATCTGATCCGTATTCTACCGGCGCGTTACGTCAGACTGTTCGTTATTGTAGTGGGCATCGCAATGACCATAATCTATGCCAACAAATATTGGCTTTGAGACGCAGGATTGGAGACCTGGTCCGCCGATCATCCGTTGCCTTCCTGCCGTTTTCAGTCTCTGATCAACCGTGCTACCGCCTCGCCTGCGCTCGTCATATAGCTTGCGTCCCGGTGGAGAAGCACGACGGCGAACGCCCCGTCAAGCAGCAGAATGATTTGGCGTGCGAGGCGACGTGCGGCTTCAGGTGATCGCACCTGTTCCAGTTCGAAGCACAGCCAGTCCTCTACACGCTTCTTGTGTGCACGTCCGGCGAGAATTGCCGGATGCCCGGGCAGATGAATGAGTTCTACAGATGTGCGAAGGAAGCCGCAGCCCTTCCATCTCGGATGGCTCGCAGACATGGCAAGTTTGTAGAAAATACCTTGCATCTTGTCTGCGATGTCACCCGGTGTTTCTGCAAACCACCGCTGGAAAAGCGTAAGGTTTGGCTGATCGCGTGTTTCCAGATAGGCCGCAATCAGATCGTCCTTGCTCCGGAAATGATAGTAGAGCGTCCTCTTGGTCAGTCCCGCCTTTGCTGCAACGGCGTCGACACTGACAGCGCGGATACCATCGGCGTGGAACAGCTTCCCCGCTGCATCGATAATTCGCTCCCGCGTCGGAATATCGTTTCTGCTCATGAGCAAAATGTATACTAACCAGTGAATATACACAATTGCCTTTTGGGAATAGCTTTCCGGTATGCGTGATACTCAAACTCACAAGAAGATCTCCGTGCGCCCGGTCGAGATTTCCGCTGGGGATGGCATACTGCTCGGCGGTCATCTGTGGCGCGATTGCGAGCGCGAAACGGTGGGAATTGTCATCATCAATTCCGCCACCGGGGTGCAGGCGCGCTACTACCATCGTTATGCCCGCTTCCTCGCAGGTTATGGCTTCACCGTGCTGACTTATGATTACCGCGGCATAGGTCTCTCGCGTCCAGAGCAGATGAGAGGATGCGCGTATCGTTGGCGGGATTGGGGTGAACTGGATTTCGAGGCCGCGATACAGTTTGTAAGGCGCGAGATCGGGGCGGACAGATTGTTTGTGGTCGGTCATAGCATCGGCGGTTTCCTGCCCGGTCTCGCCCCGAGTGGTCACCATATCAGCCGCATGCTGACGGTGGGAGCCCAATATGCCTGGTGGGGTGACTATGCGGCGGGTCAACGTCTGCGGCTGTTCTTCAAATGGCATGTGGTAATGCCAGTGCTGACATTAGCGTGCGGCTATTTTCCCGGTCGACGAATGGGTTGGTTAGAAGATCTTCCGGCGGGTGTTGCACATGAATGGAGCTTTCGAAGGTCCAGCTTCGAACGCAATCACCCGGTGGCTGAACGCGAGAGGGCGCTGGAGCGCATGGCGGCCATGACGGCGTCCATACTTGCCGTTACGATCTCCGATGACGAGTTGGGGACGCCCGCTGCCATCCGCCGCACACTTGATTATTACACCCATGCCGAGCGAACAGCGGTTTTGCTTCGGCCATCGGATTACGGCCGCGATGCGATCGGTCATTTCGGCCTGTTTCACGATAGCCATGCCGCCGGCTTCTGGCTCGATACGCTCATTTGGTTGCGCGACGGCCGTAATCCCTGGCCGGCCTTTATTATTGATTTATGATCGGAGGTCCTTCATGCATCGTCTCTATTATTCACCAGGAGCCTGCTCGCTTGCCGTTCACATCATCCTGCAGGAAATAGGCGAACCCTATGAGGCCGAAGTCCGTTCGGCGAGGAATGGGGAGGGGACAACCACGGCGGACTATCTGGCCCTCAATCCCAAGGGACGCGTTCCGGCCCTCACCGGTGTTGCGGGTGGTTCAGGCGGCGCACCCAACCTTCTGACGGAAGCAATCGCTATCCTTCTCTTTCTCGCTCGCAGCCATCCCGAGGCGAAACTGCTACCTGCCGATCCGGATGGCGAGGCGCGGTGTGTGGAATGGCTAAGCTGGATTTCTGTTGATCTCCATGGGATCGGCTATGGACAATTCTGGCGGCCGCACCGGTTCGTGCGAGATCCGGCGCTTCATGAGGCGGTCAGGGATAAGGGGCTGCAGAATATCCGCTCTGCCTATGATCATATCGATCTCATCTTGTCCGATAGACGCGACTGGGCCGTGCCTGGACAATACACGATAGTCGACGCGTATCTTCTTGTATTCTGGCTATGGGGCTATCGGATCGGCCTGGCCATGGACGCCGACTGGCCGGAATGGGCGCGTCTAATGTCAAAGGTTCTGGAACGCCCAGCGGTGAAACAGGCGCTCACTCAGGAGGGGCTTTCTTAAGAAGATCCGTCCTCATGCCTGACGATGGTGCGCGGGTTGATCCCGTGAGTATCGGGGAAATCATACTTTACGGCGGTAACGCGCCCTCGTTCGTGAGCTTGGCCAAGACGGATACGAGAAATCTGGTGCTAATCTGGTCGCGTTGCAGCACGTCCAACTACGAAAGCCCACGGCCACCCAATGAGGGTGGCCTCGCCTTACTTCTGCCCGCCACGATCTGAAACGCGGAGCGCTTCGCGCGCTTTGTCGTGATCGGCTGCGGCTGAAGCCTTGCCGATCCTTTAGGGGAAGCCAAGGAGCGTTGCCCCTTTCTCCCCTCAAACGCCGCCTGCACATGGCAGGGCCGCCCGCTTCTCAGGACGGCCCACATCTCTCACCGCCATCATATTCCGATTCCGTCCCGCTCGCCGCGCAGCCCGGCCATGCTCGCCGGCATTTGTCCCCTCCCATCCCCAGGGCTCGCGCCCCCCCGGGAGGCATGTCGGGGACATGCCTCCGGCATTTACGAGAGATAAGGATTGGAACAATGGCAAGGACTGCGAAGAAGACGAAGGCCGTCACTGTTGCGACGGCGGAAAATGCAGCGAAGGATGCGGAAATCCGCAGCGTCAGGGATGTGGCGGCGGAGGTGGTGGCGGCATTGCCCGCGCCGGAACCGGAACCCGCTATGACCGAACAAGCCGAAACCGTGGCGGCGGAACCCGCGAACGCCCCGGAACCGGAAACCATCGCGGAAGCCGCGACCGGCACGGAAATCTTCATTCCCCTCAACAAACTCAAGAAGTCGCCGCGCAATGCGCGGAAGACCCCGCACAGCCAAGAGCATATTGAAGCCCTTGCGGCCAGTATTGCCGCCAAAGGGCTTTTCCAGAACCTTGTGGTGGAACCGGAAGTCAATGAGGCTGGCGAAGCAACCGGCTTCTATTTCGTGACCATAGGAGAAGGCCGCAGGCTGGCGCAGCTTTTGCGCGTCAAGAGCAAGGAAATCAGAAAGACGGAACCTATCCGTTGCGTTCTGGACACCGCTAACGACCCGCAGGAAATCAGCCTTGACGAGAACGTGACGCGGGCGAACATGCACCCCGCCGACGAGTTCGAAGCCTTCCGCGAGCTTGCGGACAATCGTGGATGGGGAGCGGAGGAAATTGCCGCCCGTTTCGGCATTTCCGCCCATGTTGTGAAGCGGCGGCTTCGCCTTGGCGCTGTCAGCCCCAAGTTGATGCAGGTTTACCGCGAAGGCGATTTGACGCTAGATCAGCTTATGGCCTTCGCTATCACCGATGACCATGCACGGCAGGAGCAGGTATTCGAGAACCTGCATTATAACAAAGACCCGTCGATTATCCGCCGCGACCTGATCCGGACCCATGTGCAGGCAAACGACCGCAAGGCCGTCTTTGTCGGACTCGAAGCCTATACGGAAGCGGGTGGCACGATCATTCGCGACCTGTTTAGCGAAGATCGCGGCGGCTATTATGACGATCCCGCGCTTCTGGACCAGCTTGTTCTTGCCAAGCTGGAAGGCATCGCCACCGACATTCAGGCGGAAGGCTGGAAATGGGCGGAAGCCTCTATTGATTTCCCCCATGCGCACGGCATGAGCCGTTTCTATCCGCATGCGCTCGAATTGTCGGAAGAAGACGAAGCCGCCTATGCCACCTTGCAGGAGGAATACGACGAGCTTGCATCGGAGCATGACGGCGCGGACGAGCTTCCCCCTGATGTGGCCGAGCGGTTTCAAGCGCTGGCGGATTCCATCGCCAGCATTGATGCACGGCGTCACGGCTATGACCACGATGAAGTGAAGCGCGGCGGCATGTTCGTCACGCTGAACCATGACGGAACCGCCCGCATCGAACGCGGTTTCATCCGGCCCGAGGATGAAGCACCGGAGCCGGAACCGGAGGAAGACGAGAACGCGAGCGGCGAAACCGTCATCGACGGCGTTCGCGTCAATGCGGACGGCGAAGTTCTCGAGGATGGTTCCAGCCCGGACCCCGATAGCGACGGCGACGAGGAACCGGAAGGAGACGCGGGCCAGCCGGTTTCCGATATTCTCACCCGCGACCTGACAGCCCACCGGACGCTTGGCCTTCGCCTTGCGCTTGGAGAGCAGCCGGAGATAGCCTTGATCGCCGTCACCCATGCGCTTGCCGCGCAGACGTTCTATCTTGGAGCGAACGCTCATACTCTCGAAATCCGCCCGACCAAAGCTCACCTTGGCGACCACGCGGCGGGCATCGAGGATACGGCGGCGGCGAAGATGCTGGCGGATCGCCATGCGGGGTGGGCTTGCGACATGCCGCAGAACGTGGCGGACCTTTGGGACTTCATCGCCGGTCTGGACCATGCAAGCGTCATGGCACTGTTTGCGCATTGCGCATCGTTGACCGTCAATGCCCTGAAACTGCCTTGGGAGCATAAGCGCCGCGCTTATGAAACCGCCGACAAGCTGACAACCGCGCTTGCGCTGGACATGAGCCAGTATTGGACGCCGACCGTCAGTTCCTATCTTGGCCGCGTCACCAAGGCCCATATCCTTGAGGCTGTCGTGGACGGGGTAGGCTACGGAGCCGCCGAGCGCATCAAGGACAAGAAGAAGCAGGAAATGGCGGAAAACGCCGAGCAGCTTCTGGCCGGAAGTGGATGGCTCCCGCCGCTTCTGCGCACCGAGCGGCCCTCATGGCAGGACGAACCGCAGCAGGCAGAGGCGGAGGCGGAAGCCGAAACCGTTGCGGACGCACCCGAAACCATAGAGTCGGAAGACCCGGAAGACATTGCGGCGGATGCGGCGGAACCTGCCATGCCGGAACCGGAAGCATCGGAGCCTGCCGGACCCGATGCGGAGGAAGTCACGGAAACCGACGCGGCAGGGTACGCCGAGCCGGAGGAAGCGCCCACCTTGGATGACGTGCCGGACCCTGATGTGCCGGAACCGGAGGAAACTGCCCCGGATATGGAAGACGTCGAAGACGGCGCGGCCTTCTATGAAGCCGCCGAGTGAACCGCATGGCCGGAGCCGTACACGCGGTTCCGGCCTCTTCCCCCATTGCTCCGAGGGTAGTTCCGGCCGCGCCGCAATCGGCGCGGCCGGGAACCTCGACGGATCGCAGGAACCACGACAATGAATATCTATGCCGAGCAGCGGGCAATGCTGGCCCGCATGGTCAGAACGCGGGAGGAAACCCACCGCCATATCGAAATCATCAGGCGGCAGATCGAGAAGCGCGCCGAGCGCATGACCATCACTGCCCGCCTCAAGACCCGCCAGTATGGCCGCATGAAATCCACATGGACCCGCGCCGACGAACGTGACTATCGGGAGAATGCCGCGCAACTCCGTTTCCAGCGGCGCGGCGAAATCGACGCGCTCACCCGCAAGCTGGAACGGCAGGACGCGGCTATCGCCGTCTTCCGTGACCGTTACCGGCTTAACGAGAATGCAGCGCGATGGGCAGTACCGGAGGAAATGGCGTCATGACACGGCGATTTCCCCGAACTGAAACCCTGCTCCCTGACGATCTGCGCACCGCGCTGATCGCCAATGGTCTCGCCAGCGAGAAACGGGAGGATTTCGACCCGCGCCCTGTCGTGAAGCTGTTCACCCCGGACGGTTCCGCGACATGGCTGATAAGCGAGGCATACGAGGAAACGGACGGCGATTTGCGGCTATTCGGCTTGTGTGACCTTGGCTTTGGCAGTCCCGAACTTGGCTATGTCATGCTGTCTGACACATCGAAGACGTGCGCGGCGGGCTTGGCCTGCCGGTCGAGCGCGACCTGTATTTCAGGGCCGAATATCGCCTCAGCCGATACGCCGAAATCGCAAACCACGCGGGAAGGATTGTCGCCTGAAACACGTTCCGGCGCGTCAGACACTGATGCGCCGGTACGGCCAATCGAATGAACCGCATGGGAGACTGGAATTGATCGTGCTGATTACATTATCCGTCGTGCTGATTTGCGCCATGTGTTCGCTCGCCTATATGCTGGCAACCTATGCCGTGCCGTTCCTGTTCGCCGTCATAGCAACCCGCTTCGCCTTCGCCACCGGAGCCGGTTATATCGGCGCTGGCATCGTTGGTCTGTTCGCGGGCGTAGGCGCTTACGGCTTTCTTGTCTATCTTTATGCCACGCTGCGCTCACCGGGACTGCGTCTCGCCATTGCACTGTTATTCGCGTTTCCTGCTGCCATTGCAGGTTTCGCCCTGGTGCATGGCATCGCCCGCGAGGCGATTCCGTCCGAAGTCTGGCGGAAAATCTTTTCTCTCATCGGTGGCGGGTTCGTTGGCCTGTCGGCGCTGGCTCGGCTCGCCGGTACTACCATGTTTCTGGATAAGGAATAGCTGGAAACGGGCGGCGACATGCCAACCGCATCTCCCCGTGTTCTGACGGGTTGGAACTGTAAACTACAGCATCCCAACTGGTCATCTCAGGACGTTAAGCGCTGGCGCAATCAAGGCTTTCAGTTCATCCCGCGTTGCACCATCCCTTGCCTGAAATGAAATCATCTGCATAACGCCGTGGATGAAGGCAGCGCGTTGCGGAATGTCGCAATCAAGGGGCAGTTCTCCAGCAACATGCGCATGTTCGAGGCGGGTGTGTATGAGTTCGCGCGTCTTGGTGCGCGCGGCTTTGAGATGTGTCCGTGCAGGTTCGTTCTCCGGCAGACAGTTCACGACGCCAAGAACTAGCAGACAGCCACCGGGGCATGTGGATAGGGCAACATCAATACTGGCGTGAAGCATACGCTCCACCCCTTCGTGCAGGGTCGCGGCATCGTCCAACTCCTGCATTGGTCTTGCGCCGACCGTTGCAATGTAGTGGTCCACTGCCTCACAAAAAGCCGCTTCCTTGGAGCCGAAGGCTGCGTAAAAGCTGGGTGGTGCGATCCCTGCCGCCGCTGTGAGATCGACCAATTGCGCGCCCTCATAGCCGCGCGCCCAGAACACTTCCATCATCGCATGAAGGGCAGCATCCCGGTCGAAACCGCGTGGGCGACCGCGTTGAGCCATGATTTATCCATTCTTTCATTTTCACTACAATATTCTATTGACCGGCTGCGGTGAGAGCAATAGTCATTTATTGAAATCTCACTACAGAAAAGGATAGGACCATGACCACTTCTCCCCGCGCCGTTATCGAAGAGTTTTTCCGCCGTGCCGGTTCGGGCGAACCCGTCGAAAGAATCGCGGAGTTGGTCAGCGAGCAGGTCGATTGGTTTGTAGCGGGCGACACGAGCGTCGTGCCTTGGATTGGGCGCAAAATTGGACGGAAAGGCGCAGCGGAGTTCTACGCGCAGATCAGGGAGCAGATTGCATCCGAGGCTTTTGCGGTGTGGGAAATCCTATCGCAAGGCAATCGAGTTGTAGCAATCGGTGAGCTTGCGTCTCGCGTTCTGCGGACGGGTAAGCTGATCGAGTCAGAATTTTGCTTTGATTTCATCGTGGAGAATGGCGAAATCACTCGCTTCCGTTTGTTCGAGGATAGTTTCGCTGTGGCAAAAGCCGCCGTATGATTTTCTTTGGTGTGAGCAGCTAACATCAATGGCAATTTGGAATTGGTGGAGCCTGTATTCCGATATAGAGCGTTTCCCTATCTGAATGAATCGGATGGCTTTGCAAATCAGCTCGTTTCTGATTCAAACTATCTGCCGATGGAGGTCGGCAGATATGTCAAAGGCCCTTTCTGTTGATCTTCGTACCCGTGTTGTTGCTGCCGTGTCGGCTGGTGCATCGCATCGAGAGGCTGCAGAGCGGTTTGGCGTTGGTGTGGCGAGCGTCAGCCGTTGGCGCACCTTGCAAATTCAAAAAGGGAATGTTCGTCCCGGTCCCCTCGGAGGTGACCGCAATTCCCGCAAGACGGAAGCTTACGCTGATCTGATTATGGCTTGGCTCGGCGAGCATCGCGACGGCACCTTGTTCGAGTTGCGTGATGCTCTGTCTGCGCAAGGTGTCGTCATCAGCAAGTCGGCGTTACACCGTTTCCTTGTCCGGCACGACCAAACACGCAAAAAAAGACTGGCCATGCGGTAGAGCAAAGCCGTCCGGATCTTTTGGAAATGCGTCAGTCCTGGTTTGACAAACAGCTCGATCTCGATCCTGCACGGCTGGTTTTTATCGACGAGACATGGACCGCAACCAATATGGCCCGCACGCACGGACGCTGTCTCAAGGGCGAGCGGCTGCGAATGGGCTTCCCACACGGTCATCGCAAGACAACGACACTTGTTGCCGGATTGCGAAACACAGGAATGGTCGCACCCCTTGTCATTGACGGACCGATCAATGGTGAATGGTTCGAGGCTTATGTCGGTCAGGTTCTCGTTCCGACATTGAAGCCAGGCGATATCGTCATTCTCGACAATCTTTCCAGTCACAAACGACCGGCAGCACGTGAGATAATCGAAGCCGTGGGTGCGAGGCTGATGTTCCTGCCGCCATACAGCCCAGACTTCAATCCCATAGAAAAGGCGTTCTCCAAGTTGAAAGCCCTCCTGCGAAAAGCCGCAGAGCGAACCGTCAGCGACCTTTGGGACAGGATTGGAAAAATCGTCGAACTCATTGATCCGCAGGAAGCGCAAAACTACTTCGCATCTTGCGGATACGATCCACTATGATAGGGAAACGCTCTAAAATCGAACGGGGAGCAGGATTGGAGACGTGTCTGGTTTGAGAAATCGAAATGAACGGGCAGCTTGGGCGTCTCTCTGGCAGAGAGATATGGGCGTTGCCCTGCGGGCCGGGCTGTCGGCTTCGCTGAAGCCCGCTAAAGCAGTCTTCACCCTTCGGGCTTCCATCCCTAACGCAAGGGATGGCGGCGGCGGGCATTCGCCCGGAGAGGCCCCTCTTCCGCAAGGCCGGACCAATGGCCTGTTCAGTCGATGACACAGCAACACGACCAGATCAGGACCATATCCTCGCTATCCGCCCCGGCCATGCTCGCATGGAGGCGAACGAAGCGCAAAACAAGGAATCATCCAGCTTCACCGAGAGGCAGGGATTGCCCCGCGCTGGACAGGCAGCTCCTTCCATGCCGCTCCGAACTCGGTGGCTCCAGCAAACAGCATGGGCGGAAGTCCGGCCCGTTTTCGGTTTCGCCTCATGACAGCCGAGAGGGAACTTCACCGACTTGACGTTGAGATTGAGGGGCATGCCTGCGAGGGAGCCAGCGAAACCGTTGTCGGTGCGGAAGAAAGCGCTGACCGATAGCAGCCATGACATGATTTCCTTTTTCCGCCGACCGGACCACGCCCACCGCGATCTCGATTGATCTGGTCTGACCGAAGACCGGCGACGCAAGCGCCGCCTCGATCTCAATCCTGCAACGTCCGGCGACAACTTTTTTCCGCCGCCCAACCACCCCATGCGGCGAGCCGCATGGGGACCCCGGCTTGGCTTTGCATCGCGAAACAAAAAAGCTGCCGCCGGCCGCCCTCCATTTCATTCCGGCCCCAAGGGGTGCAGGCCGATCGTCCCCGGTCCATCGACCATCATCGAGACCGCGATGGGCGCGGCCCGATCAGCAGAAGGAAATCATGTCATGGCTACTATCGGCACTTTCTCCCGCACCGACAACGGCTTCGCTGGCTCCCTCGCAGGCATGCCCCTCAATCTCAACGTCAAGTCGGTGAAGTTCTTGCCCGCCGAAGGCGAAACCGAAAACGGGCCGGACTTCCGCGTGTTCGCCGGAGCCACCGAGTTCGGAGCAGCATGGAAGAAGCAGTCCGTGCAGGGCAATTCCTACCTCTCGGTGAAACTGGACGATCCCTCGTTCCCCTCTCCGATCTATGCGAGCCTGGTCGAGGCGGACAACGAGGAACTGGCCCTGATCTGGTCGCGCCGCCGCGCCACCAACTGAACAGGCCACCGGCCCGGCCCCGCGAAAGCGGGGCTTCGCCATGCTCATGCCCGCCGCCGCCATCATCAATACGGAGTGCTACGCGCGCTTTGTCCTGATCGGCTGCGGCTGAAGCCTTGCCGATCATGAGGGGAAACCAAGGGGCCTTAACCCCTTTCTCCCCTCAAGTTCCGCCTGCGCATGGCAGTGTCGCCCGCTTCTCAGGACGGTTCACTGTTTTCATGGTCTTCGTTTTCCAATCCGTCCCGCTTGCGCGCAACCCGACCATGCTCGCCGGCACTTGTCCCCTTCCATCCCCGCGCGCTCTCGCGCCCCCGGAAGGCATGTCGAGGGATATGCCTTCGGCAATTAAGGGAAAAAGAGGAGTAAGGACCATGAATGTCATCACCAGCAGCCACAACAGCCAGCCAATCAACAAGGGTTTTCGCGTGGACATTTCGCGCGGCGTGAACATCGACCGCGTTTCGTCGGAATGGTTTTCGCGGCCGGACGACGAGCGTTTTCTTTCGCTGACCGCGCTTTACAACGCCGTGAAGATGCGGGCGGATCGCGCCACGGCCCGCACCGTCGAAAGCCGCGCCGTGCGCGTAGACGCCAGCCGCGACAATGCGGAGAGGCTTTCGCTTATCGTCCCCGGACAGGAAGAACCGATTGCCCCGACGCATTGGAGTTTCGGCCAGCTTTGCAGCCTTGTCGGCACACCGGCCAGTTACATGCGCCAGCTTCCCGCGCCGCTGGCGGGCATCAACCTACAGCACGGCTTGCTTTCGCATCGCGCCGAACTGGTCAAGACGCTGGAAACGGAGGACGGCCGCAATGAATTGCGCGCCGTGACCGGCCCGGATTATGGCCGAATCTGGGATCATGAGCTTGTCGCCGCCGTGATGAAGATCGCGGGCAACGGCGTCGGCGATACCATGTGGAAGGTGCCGGGCGTTCTGGATTGGGCGACCATGACACACAATCCTTTCGTCGACGTGACCAAGGACACGACCACGCTTTACGCTTCGGATCGTGACGTCTTCCTGTTTCTGGTGGACGATACGCACCCCATTGAAGCCGGACGCCTGCCGAATGGCGAGCCGGACCTTTATTTCCGCGGCTTCTATTGCTGGAATAGCGAAGTCGGCAGCAAGACGCTCGGCATCGCCTCATTCTACCTGCGTGCGGTTTGCATGAATCGGAATTTGTGGGGCGTCGAAAATTTCGAGGAAATCACCATCCGCCACAGCAAGTTCGCGGCACAGCGTTTCGCCCATGAAGCTGCGCCCGCGCTTCGCAGCTTCGCCAATTCCAGCCCCGCGCCCTTCATTGCCGGGATCAAGGCTGCAAGGGAAAGGATCGTCGCCCATAACGACGAAGACCGCGAAAGCTTCCTTCGCCGTCGCGGGTTTGGCAAGGCCGAAACCGGCAAGATCATTGAGACCGTCTTGCAGGAGGAAGGCCGGCCCCCGGAGAGTATCTTTGACTTTGTGCAGGGTATGACCGCCCATGCCCGCACCAAGACCAATCAGGATACTCGCCTTGAACTGGAGGGAAAGGCGAAGGCCTTGCTTGAACGGGCATCCTGACCGCCCATGCCCGCGCCGTCAGAAATGGCGGCGCGGTCTTGCCGCAGATTGCGCCGATCCTTTCCGCAAAGCCCGGTTTCAGTCACCGTCAAACCGGATCGGCGGCGTCCGCGCCTGGATGGCACAGACGCCGCTCGCCGGTCTGCGACCGGCTCGCTAAATCACGCACAGGTTTTTCGACGAGCCACTTTTCCTTTCCCGGAATAACTAGTATATTGGGTGGAAGTATATTAGGTAGTCGGTGACAGCTTTCCCATGAGCTTACGGGAAAGAGTCGCCAAGAACCTGCGTCGGTTGAGACATGAGCGATCCATGTCACAGGAAGAACTCGCCCATCGTGCCAAGATCAACCGTAACTATGTCGGTATGCTTGAGCGGGAAGAATACGCAGTTTCCGTCGACACGCTCGAAAAGCTCGGCGCAGCCCTCGGCGTTGATCCGATCGAATTCTTCCGCGAATATCCCTGAGAGACGCGCCAAGGCAGACCGATACTTTTTGCTGAGACGTTTCAGCGATAAGGTTATTCCGCAATTGCGGATATTGCCGTCATGAACCTGTCACCCTGCGAACGGATAAAATACTGGTCCGTTTCTAGCGTAGCTTTCGGCGAAGAGGTCCCATGAACAAGCCTTTGAGGGATGACGGCCCGCCCTTGACCGACAGGGTGAACGCCTACGACGAAACCCATCTGGCCACCTATCTGCGTCTTCTGGACGCCGATGAGGAGGGCGCGGACTGGCGCGATGCCATAAGGATCATCTTCGGCATTGACGTCGAAGCCGATCCGGAACGCGCCAGACGCATCCACGAAACACACCTTGCACGCGCCCGCTGGATGACAGAAATCGGCTATCTCCATCTTCTCCAACCGCGCATGCAATAGCTGGTTCCGTTCCTTCAGCGCAGTACAAGGCCCTATTCCAATTTTCTGTATTCCGGCTTCGGAAACTTCCCCAATACTCGCTTCATCCCAAGGTTGAGTTTCCCAAGGGGAGTGGCATGGAAGCATTGCAGGACTGGACTTCGCCACGGTTTGAAGAAGAACTGGCCATCTTGAGCGCGGTGGCGCAACTTTCGAATTTCTTCGCCGCAACAAACGATATCAGAGCGATTACAGGCAAATTGTCGAAGGCGCTGCTTCCGGCTCCGCGGAACAGGATGAAGCCAAGAAACAATTGTCTCAACGTTGGGGCGTCACGTTTCCCGGCTGATCCGTTTTATTCAGCCCCGGTATCACAACTGCTGTGGCGACCAGAGATATTTCCCGCAATCGTCGTCATTGAACCCGCACGGGCAGGCTATAAGGGCTGCCCATTGCTCGACCCGTTTGCTTCGGCCTTTGTAGGGCACGTGACGGCGGACGGATTTCATGCCGTCGTCAGGGACAAATACGGCGATCATTATGTCTGGCTTCCATGCGGACGCCAGATAATCAATGCCGTCATGTGGGTTCCACCTGACAACTATTATAATGAGCGCGAGCAGTGCGTGAAGCGGTTCGTCTGCTGGTTGGCCGGAAAGCCGTCCGGCCCACAGCCTTCCTGGCTACGCTTTTCCCGCTACCAGATTCACAGGTTGAGCCTGATGCTGCGCGTATGGGACGGCGTGCAGGCAGGCGCATCGCGTCAGGAAATCGCCAGCGTCCTGTTCAACTCCGACCTTGGCAAGCTACGTTCCATCGATTGGAAAAACACGCCTGAACGCAGGCGTATCGCTCGACTTTTGGGCGCTGCGCAAGAATTGATCGACGGCGGCTATCCGCGCCTGCTTTGCCCGTTCCAGAAATTTCCCGACAATCCGCGCGATGGCTGACCGCAGTCGCTGACCTCTGCCGTTCGTCGGCTTTGGTGTGACCGGCATGGGGGGACATTTACGCAGGCGATTATTTTGTCACTCCGCCGGGCCGCATATTTTTCGCCATCCTCGCAACAGAACCGCCGTTCTGGTGGCAACTGCGATGGAGGTCCACATGCAGCAGAAGATCGAAGAGAATTGGCCGCGCTTCGTGCGCACCGTGGAAGCTGCTCACCTTCTCGGCCTCTCTCCCCGGACGCTGGAAAAGCACCGTTGTGACGGAACCGGTCCGATCTATCGCAAACTCGGCGGTCGTGTCGTCTATACCGTCACCGATCTTCAGACATGGATTCATGCCGCAGCCCGTCTATCGACGTCCGAAGCCGCACCACCCCGACTGTTGCAGGTGCTGGACACCGACGCAGACACTGACCTTGCCGCTGACGCCGCGTGCTGACCGGACGCCGCCATGTCCTCGCACCGGATATATCAGGGTCAGCAGCTTGAACTGTTCAGGCCATGCGGCGGCGACATCGCCGCCCGCGATGCGCAGGATCTCATGTCGTGGCCATTCTTCTCGCTCGCCAAGTCCCGCCGCGTGACGCCGATCGACTTCCGCATGGGGGACATATCGATCCGCGTCGAGGCGACGGCCGAACACGGCATGGCGACGATCTGGGACGCCGATATTCTCATCTGGGCGGCGTCGCAGATCGTTCAAGCTCGCGACAATGGCTTGCAGACTTCGCGTTTCATGTTCGCCACGCCTTACGAAATCCTCTCCTTCATCGACCGTGACGATTCCGCCCGCAGCTATGAACGGCTGAAGGCGGCGCTTGACCGGCTGCAATCCACTACGGTCGTGACGTCGATCCGCCAGCCGTCGGAGCGGCGTCGGCATCGCTTCTCATGGATCGCGGAATGGAAAGAACAACTGGATGCAGATGGCCGGCCGCTCGGCATGGAACTCATCCTGGCGGACTGGTTTTATGCCGGCGTCATTGACGATGCCCTCATCCTCACCATCGACCGCGCCTATTTCGATCTGACCGGCGGCCTCGAGCGCTGGCTTTACCGTCTCGTGCGCAAGCACGGCGGCCGCCAGACATGGGGCTGGAGCTTCGATCTCGAACACCTGCATCTCAAGTCCGGTTCGCTCTCACCGCTCAAGCATTTTGCCTACGACCTGCGCGCGATCGTCCAGCGCCAGCCGCTTCCTGGCTACCGGCTGGAGCTTGTCACCGATCCGGACGGCCGTATCCGGCTGACCTTTCAACCCACGCCAACCGATCCAATGAAGGCTGCGCTGCGCCTGCCGCGCCGCCGCCCGATCAGATTGTGAGCAACCTGTGGACAGACCCGTACTATCAGGGACCGCAATGCCCGTACTATCGGGGACCGGAAACCCGTACTATCAGGGACCAAAACCGGTTTTAACCATCCGGATTCACTCGCCAATCCGCGCTCCTAACATTGGTAACTCAGAATCCTTCGGATTCTTCCTAACGCGACCCGCCGAAAATCGCGGTTGTGGGGGGACAATCGCGCAGGCTTTCGGCCGGAGGATCGGCCGATGAAGGCAGGCGCTTTTTCTCCGCGAACGCTGGTCCATCTGACATGGATTGAGAACCGCATCGAGCAGCGTATTCATTTCGGGCGGATTGACGAGGAACAGCGCATCGATCGTCATCGCCGTGTCGTCAGCTTCGATCCCGGTGCGATCTTCGCCTTCGTCAGATGGGCCGCGAATGATTTCGGCACGGCCGTTTCCCGCATCGACATTCTGCGCGCCGTCGCGCCGGGCGAAAACTACCAGACCGTGCCGCTGGTCGATCCCGGCGGCGAAATCCTTCTCCGCACCCACGGCTGGCCGAAGGTCGAAAAGGTGCTGCACGTCATCGACGCGATCGAGCGAAACGGCATCGACCCGGACGACGTCGCGCCGGATCACTGGCGGCACATCCACAACCGTCTCACCGTCAACGAGCCATTCGGCACCTACACCCGCCAGCAGCATCGCGCCTGGCTGATGCGCCGCGAGATTTCCGCACAACAGGGAGACAGGCTATGACGCGCTTCGCATGGGTGATGGTGACGTATTTCTCTGCGCTCGCCACCACGGTTTCCATCTTTATCGATCCGGCCAAGAAACTGATCTGGAACGCATCTGCCAGCGTGCCGGTCGGCCTCTACCGGATCGTTCGCGCCGACCGTCTGGACGTCACCGACCTAGCGGTCGTGATGCCGCCCGACGATCTGGCCGGGTTCCTTGATGAGCGCCGCTATTTGCCGCGCGGCCTTCCGCTCCTCAAGCGCGTGCTGGCGCTTACCGGAACGACCGTCTGCCGCAATGGCGCGGAGATCACCGCCTACGGCATGACCTACGGGCAGACCCGCGAGCGCGACGGCCAAGGCCGTCCGCTGCCTGTATGGCAGGGCTGCCGGAAGGTTGCCGAAGGCGAAGCCTTCTTCATGAACTGGGATGCCGCCGACAGCTTCGACAGCCGTTATTTCGGGCCGCTTCCGCTTTCAACCGTTGTCGGCCGGGCAATTCCGCTCTGGACCGTCGACGATCCCGATCCGGTCGCGGAAGCGTTCCGCGTGCCGGTTTCCGACGAGCCGTGAACGGCTCGTTTCTCCAACCGAATGAGGTTTACCGCTATGGCCCAGATAGGCACCTTCACCCGCAACAACGACGGCTTCTTCGGCCGCGTCCGCACGCTTACCCTCGACGCCGAAGTGACTATCCTTCCCATCGATGAGACGGACGCCGAGAATGCGCCGAACCATCGTATCTTCGCCGATGGCCTCGAAGTCGGCGCGGCGTGGGACCAAACCGGCGAGCGCGCTGGCGTGTATCTCTCCGTCACCATCGACGATCCTTCCTTTGTTGAACCGATCCGCGCCCGCATGTTCGAGTCAGACACCAAGAAGGATGTCTGGAATCTTCACTGGACCCGCAAGACGCGGCGCGACGAACAGGCGTGACCGTCATGCGCTGCCATCCTTCTCGCGAACTTTCAGGCTCACTCCCCTTGATCGATCGAGCGCCGATCACTCCCCTCGACCCGATCGCCTATCGGGCGGCCGTCGCGCGCAGCGGCGGTCAGGGGCGACGGCCTGTTTTCTGGAGAACGGACACGTCTTCCGACGATGCCCGTCCGGAAAATGTTGGCCGGCGGCGAAGCCTTGCCCTTGACCAGAGCGAGCACGATGGCAGGCTGATGGGCAATCGGGACGGCGGACTTTGCGCTGCCGTCCCTGCGATCATGGCGCTGCTGATGGCAGCGACCATGATCGTCACGCTGCCATGCGTGGCAATGGCCGATCCGCTGGCAAACGAAACGCAGACGACGCGCATGGCTACCGCCGTCGCATCGTCCGATCCGTTGGCAGATCATATCGCGGAAGCGGCCAAGCGCTTCGCCATGCCCGAACGCTGGATACGCGCCGTCATGCAGGCCGAGAGCGATCATGATCCGCACGCCATCTCGCCAAAGGGCGCGATGGGCTTGATGCAGATCATGCCCGCCACATGGACGGAGCTGCGCGCCCGATACGGCCTTGGCGACGATCCCCATGATCCCCGCGATAACATTCTGGCGGGCGCTGCCTATCTCGCGGAACTGCATGATCTTTACGGTTTGCCGGGCTTCCTCGCCGCCTATAATGCCGGTCCCGGCCGCTACGAAAAGCATCTTGTCACCGGCGATCCGTTGCCCGCCGAGACGGTCGCCTACATGGCGAAGATCGTCCCGCAGATCGACGCGGACGCCGCCGTTGCTTATCGCACGGCGGATCGTCCGGCACGCTCCAAATGGTCCGTCGCGCCGCTCTTCATCGCTCGCGCAGCGGTTCCCGCTGGCGGCGACGTGACGGCGGCCGATCATCCTTCCGGTCGCTCATCCAGCGCCAGCACGATCACCGATCTTTCGGCGCTTGCACCGCCGTCCGATGGTCTGTTCGTGCGCCGGTCCGAAAAGCAGGAGGAACAGCCATGAATTTCGTGGTGCCGGGTGGTCTAACGCGCGTCATCGTAGCTCATGCGGGATGGCGGGGAGGGGCGGCGGCAACGTCCGATGTAAGGCAAGATAAAAGGCCGCACATCGCGGCTTGGACGGTCGGTTGTTTTGATTGGCTTTTTCCCGGCTTTCCGCACATCGCGGGCCATAAGTGCGATGTGCGCACCCTGAATTTACTGAATATTTTCAACGAAACCTGCACCTCGCAGCGAGTAACCCCATGAGCCGGGACGACGATTTCCGCGTGCGGCCTGGCCGCATCCGCTCCAGCAAGGCCCAGCGGGCAAGGCCGTTTGTCGCGCAGGCGCTTGCCGCCGCGCAGAAGGCCGGCGGGTATGTCTCCCGTTCCGGCAAGATCACGTCCGGTAAGGGTCGTGGACCGAGCTTCGCTCGCGGCCGCGTGGCAAGCGCGCGCGCCAATCGTCTCATCACTAACCGCACCCGTTTCTGCACGGTAAAGGCGCGCATTGTCCGCAACAAGGGCGACCGTGGCCCGCTTGCCCGTCACCTCAACTATCTTCGCCGTGATGGCGTCACCCGCGCCGCGAACGAAGTGAGCAATGGGGAGCAACACGAAAAAGCCCGCATGTTCGGTCCCGAAACCGACAATGCCGACGCAAAGGAATTTGCCGATCAGTGCAAGGACGATCGGCATCATTTCCGGTTCATCGTCTCGCCGGAAGATGCCGCCGATATGGAAGACCTGAAGCGGTTCACCCGCGAGCTGATGGCGCAGGCGGAAAAGGATCTCGGCACGAAACTCGAATGGGTGGGCGTCGATCACTGGAACACCGACAATCCCCATGTGCATGTCATCGTGCGCGGCCGCGCCGACGACGGGCAAGACCTCGTGATAGACCGCGATTATATCAAGAGCGGATTGCGCGACCGGGCGCAGGATCTCGTGACGCTGGAATTGGGACCGCGCACCGAATTGGACATACGCCGTTCGTTGGAACGACAGATAGAGGCCGACCGCTGGACACAGCTTGATCGTCAGCTTCTCCGTGACGCCAACGAGCAGGGCATCATCGACGTTGCTCCGTCTCCGGATAAGCAGCCCGACGAATATTCCATCCAGAAGATCGGCCGGCTTCGTCACCTCGAACATCTCGGCCTGGCTGAAAACGTCGGTCCCGGCCAATGGGTCGTATCCGGCGAGGCCGAAGCCACCTTGCGCGAGCTTGGGCTACGCGGCGACATCATCAAGCGGATGCACCGCGCCTTGACGGAGCAGGGCATCGAGCGCGGCGCTGCCGATTACGTGCTGTCCGGCGAGGCGCATGGCGAGCCGGTCATTGGCCGGCTGGTCGAGCGTGGCTTGGACGACGAGTTGCGCGGCACGGCCTTCGCGGTGGTCGACGGCGTGGACGGCCACATTCACCATATCCGCCTTCCCGATATTGAAGCCGCCGGGGACAGCGCGCCGGGTTCCATTGTCGAACTGCGCTCTTTCGAGGATGCCCGTGGCGAGCGCCGCGTCGCGCTGGCCGTTCGTTCCGATCTCTCCCTTGAGGCGCAAGCCACGGCCGACGGCGCCACATGGCTCGACCGCCAGCTTGTCGCCCGCGTTTCCGTCGATCTCGGCGGCGGCTTCGGACTGGAGGTGAGCCAGGCGATGGAGGCGAGGGCCGAACATCTGATCGAAGAGAGGCTGGCACGGCGCGAGGGCGAGCGGGTTATCTTCGCCCGCAATCTTCTCGGCACGCTCCGCGAACGTGAACTGGACGCACTCGGCGAAAAGCTCTCTCAAGAAATGAACATGCCGTTCCGCGAAGCGGCCGCCGGGGAATATGTCGCCGGCACCTACAGCCGGCGTTTCACCCTGGCATCCGGCCGCTTCGCGATGGTCGATGATGGTCTCGGCTTCAGCCTCGTGCCGTGGACGCCTTCCGTGGAGAAGCATATCGGCCAGCACATATCCGGCGTGGGCCGCGCCGACGGCGGCGTTGACTGGAGCTTTGGCCGCAAGCGTGGGCTTGGCTTGTGACGCACATTCAGCCGCCGGATTATGCGTGCGGTTTGGTGTCGCCTCTGGAAATGATGTATTCAGGGCCGAGCCGTCAGACGGAGGTGGCCGATGAAAACCACAATGCTTTCCAGCGCTGAATTGCGCCGTAACATTGCGAAGGCGAAGAAGGCTGCCGTGAATGGCCCGATCATTGTCACGGACCGGGGCAAGCCGTCCCATGTGCTCCTGACCTATGATGAGTTCGAGAAATTGACGGGTGAACGCCGCAGCCTTGCGGTGGCTCTCGCCATGCCCGGTTTGTCGGACATTGAATTTGATCCGCCGCGGTTTGCCGATCTACTCCTGGCCTTTCCGGGCGAACCGGGAGACATTCCCGAACGGCGGCGCAAGCCGGCCCGCGCACTGGGTAAAAACGGCCTTTGAACTATCGTGACTGTTTTGGCCTTGCGTGCTGTTCGCCCGCTTCGCGTCCCAAATCGATGGTCAGTTGCAAATCCCACCATTCACACCATATGGCATTATCGCGAGGCCGCTTTCGCAACTCTCGAAGGAACTATTATGAAACTTGATTCCTTAAAGCGTTTATTGCCGGGGGATGTAGCTCCACCATTGATGCTTTCCAGTAACTTGATGAAGAATGAGCGGGCTTCCGCGATTGAGTTCAACGAAATCAGCCTCGTTGTGTTGTGGAATGCGGGATGCAGCGGCTGCCTGCCAGCGATTGCTAAGTATTCGAAAGGGGCAAAGGGATTTGGAGTTTCAACTTACGGGGTGGCTATCATGGTGCGCGACCTCCAAAGAACAATGGAGATGGCTGGGCAGACACCGACTGACGCTATTCTTGTCCATGAGAAAATCGATTCAGGTCAAAAAGGATTGCACAGGGGGCAAGTGACGCGCGATTGGTTCGAGGCGAGCGGACAAAGCAGCGTACCAGCTTCATTTGTCGTCGATTCGGAAGGCAAAATCCTATGGATGGGGCCTCTGGATGACACTATCATGGATGTTTTGAAAGGTGTTTTCGAAGGATCGTGGGACGTTAATGCAGCTCGGCAGCGCTGGACAGAAGAGGTTTCGGAAAGCGACGTTGCCCATTTGATTATCCGCCGAAAGATCACTGATGCCCTGGTCGAAAACAATCTAGAGCGGGCGAAAATATTGATTTGCGAAGCTGAACGCGAGCGGCCGGAATTGGTGAACGATAAGGAGTTTATTCAAAATAAGTTGATTCTCCTCGCATCAATCCCCGAAGAAATCGACGTTGCCGTCGAATACTATAAAAGCTGCGTTACCAGATTCTCTGACGATCCATTGCACATTCTAAGTCTTACCGACTATGTTTTAGCGAAAGAGGTTCCAGTCAGCGGGATTTCGGACTTCATTAACATGGCTCTGGAGAGAATAGAGGCGCAATTGAAGTTTTCCGAAATTAGCCCCTTTTTCCCGATACGCTTCCATTTCACACGGGCTCGATTTTTTGATCGTGTTGGCGATCGAAATGGCTTTCAGAGGGAGCTGGAATCCCTTCAATCCCTGGCTGCGGACGGAAGTCGCTCCAGAGAACTCAACATGATGATCGAAAAAGAGATTGAGAATTTGCGTGCTGGGCGCTGAACGAGAGAAGCTATTGCGCCCACTCGTTACCATAATGCACGCTCCTCCTCTCTTGAAATGCGTGTATCCTGCTGACAGACCCACCATCGTTGGCCCGTGAAGGCTATGGGCTTTAGAGCGTCATTCCGCCCCCCCAGCTGAAACCGACTTCATCCAAATGGCACGCCGCAACGTGCAAGTATTTTTTCTACGGCTTTCGCCAGCCTACGATACACGCGATCAATGGCGTTGAAATCATTTTGGAAATTCCTTTTCCCTGAACATCAAACCATGTTCGGAAGGGAGTTTCCGTCTTGTCGGCTACTCGTGTGCTTTGGGGGCAAATCACCGTTGTTCTGCTGATCGTGTTCATTGCGACCTGGAGCGCAACACAATGGACGGCATGGCGGCTTGGCTTTCAGCCGGAGCTTGGCTCGCCCTGGTTCGAGCTTGCAGGCCAGCCCATCTATCCACCGCCTGCCCTGTTCTGGTGGTGGTATTTCTACGATGCCTATGCGCCGACCGTCTTTCTCGAAGGCGGAGCCATAGCCGCATCGGGCGGCCTGATCGCGATTGCTGTCGCCATCTTCATGTCGATCTGGCGGGCGCGGGAGGCCAAGGACGTCAAGACATTCGGCTCTGCCCGCTGGGCCGAGCGTGAGGAAGTCGAAAAGGCTGGCCTGCTTGGTGCCGACGGCGTGCTGCTTGGCCGTTACGGGAGCGAATATCTCCGGCATGATGGTGCGGAGCATACACTTTGCTTTGCCCCCACCCGATCCGGCAAGGGGATTGGTCTTGTTGTGCCCACGTTGTTGACATGGCCGGGATCGGCCATTGTCCATGACATCAAGGGCGAGAATTGGGAACTGACGTCCGGCTTCCGGGCAAGGCATGGCCGCGTGCTGCTGTTCGATCCCACCAATTCGGCTTCTTCCGCCTACAATCCTCTGCTGGAGGTGCGCAAGGGAGAATGGGAAGTCAGGGACGTTCAGAATGTCGCGGATGTGCTCGTTGATCCGGAAGGCTCGCTGGAAAAGCGGAACCATTGGGAAAAGACCAGCCATTCGCTTCTTGTCGGCGCGATCCTGCACGTTCTCTATGCCGAGCAGGATAAGACGCTGGCGGGCGTCGCTGCCTTCCTCTCCGATCCGCGCCGCCCGATCGAATCTACGCTGTCCGCCATGATGACCAAGCCGCACCTTGGCGAGAAGGGACCGCACCCGGTTGTCGCCAGCGCCGCCCGCGAGCTGCTGAACAAATCCGACAACGAGCGCTCCGGCGTCTTGAGCACCGCTATGAGCTTTCTTGGGCTGTATCGAGATCCGGTCGTCGCGACAGTAACCAGCCGCTGCGCCTGGCGCATTGCCGATCTTGTCAGCGAGGAGCGGCCGACAACGCTCTATCTGGTCGTGCCGCCGTCCGACATTTCCCGCACCAAGCCGCTCGTGCGCCTTGTCCTCAACCAGATCGGTCGACGCTTGACGGAAGACCTGCATGCGAAGGATCGTCGCCACCGGCTGCTGATGATGCTCGATGAGTTTCCGGCGCTCGGCAGGCTCGACTTCTTCGAGAGTGCGCTTGCCTTCATGGCCGGTTATCAGATCAAGGCGTTCCTGATCGCGCAATCACTGAACCAGATCGAGAAGGCTTATGGCGCGAACAATTCCATCCTCGACAATTGCCATGTCAGGGTAAGCTTCGCCACGAATGACGAACGTACTGCCAAGCGCGTATCGGACTCGCTCGGCACAGCGACCGAAATGCGCGCCATGCAGAACTATGCCGGACACCGCCTTGCGCCTTGGCTCTCGCACCTGATGGTTTCGCGATCCGAGACTGCACGGCCGTTGCTCACGCCGGGCGAGATCATGCAGCTTCCGCCCGATGACGAGATTGTCATGGTCGCGGGCATACCGCCAATCCGCACGAAGAAGGCGCGATATTTTAACGATGTCCGGTTGATGGAACGCGTGCTTCCAGTCCCAACCAGCCCGAACGCCGGATATGTGCCGAAGGCAAATGACTGGTCGGCATTGAAGCCGATCCCGACGCCGTCGATTGGCACGGCCAAGGACAAACCGGCAAAAGAGAAGGCGGACAAGCGGGACGACGATGATGCTAATGCCGGCCTGCGTCGTGAACCCGGCCTTGAGCCGCACAAGGACATAGCGTCGGAGCCGGAAAAGCCCTCTTTCAACGAGTTCGATCCCGACATGGATGTGCCGGAACGTGATGCCGTCACCAATCGGGCACTTGCCCGCAATATGCGTCAGGTTGCACGGCAGATTTCGATGGACCCCGGCGACGGAATGGATTTGTGAACCATGCCATCGCGTCCTGAAAAGAAGCAGCGCCTTTCCGTCTATCTCGATCCAGGTCTGAAGCGCCGTCTTACGGATTTCGCGGAGCGGCGGGGGCAATCGGATTCCTTGATTGCCGAAGCGGCCATTGCGTCGTTTCTGTCTCCCGATGCTGATGAACGGAAGGAGGCAGCCATCGGCAAACGGCTTGACCGGATCGACCGCAGCATTCAGCGGCTCGAACGGGACGTTGGTATCGTCAACGAAGCTTTTGCCCTGTTCATTCGCTTCTGGCTGACTTCAACGGCATCGCTTCCGGATACGGTCCAAGCCGCAGCCCGTGCCAAGGGTGGTGAGCGCTATGATAAATTCCTTGTAGCGCTCGGTCGCAGACTCGCCAACGGGCCGAGGCTTAGGCAGGAAGTGCCGGAAGAAAGAAGTTGATCGTGGGTGCAGGCCGTGCTGAGCGCTTTTGTCAACCATTCAGACAGTGCCTAGCGGTAGCCGTGGCATATGGATATGAGAGCAATTCGAGCGGTTCAGTTTGACTCGTAGCCGCGCGAATTGCTTGCTTGTATTGTTGAACGCCGAATCTCCCAAGAAGGTCTAAGCATCGCGGTCGGCGGAAACATGCATACAGAATGTGACATCCAATGTGCGGCCCTTTGGTTTGTGACCCTATCATACGTCTATGTGGTTTCCTGCCGCCGATCACACCGCGATTCATGAGATTCTGAAATCATTATTGACCTCAACGATAGTTGAGGAACTATACAGTCGCGAGGAGCAGCTCGCTCTTTTTCTGAAGCGTCCGCAGGGCATGATCAAAAGGACATGGATGGCCTTTCCCGGCCTCAGAACATCGAAAAAAATTTGCGACGTGATCGCATATCCGGCAACACCGGAACTGATTGAACGAATCACTCAAAAGGGGCGCAACCACAGCAGTTTCTAGGAAATGATTATGTTGTGGAACCTTACACTTCCTTAAGATGCTGAAGTTCAATGCTTCTTCTTCGTCGAATGTGCCATTGCCCCAACGAGATAGAGAGACGGTGAGAATGGCTGAAGATCGTAGCATTACTATAACCTATGCGCCGAACGTGGATCAGATACCGGACTATGTTCTGGGCTTTGAACATCAGGCCTATCAAAATTACCGGATGATGTTCGACCGGTCGTGGGATCGGCATTTCTGGTGGATCAGAACGAACCTTTCCTTTTGGTCCGCGGTTGTTGCCGGCCTCATTTGTTCTGTAACGTTGGCATTTATTCCCGGGGCACGGGCCAGCCTTGATTATTGGATTCTAGCGCCTGCGCCTCTTGTCGCAATTGCTGTATGGCTTGTCCTGTGGATCGGCTCGAAAAAGTCAAATCGCGAATATAGTGAAACCATAGCGCACTGGAATATCGAACAGGAGCTTGCCTTCTCTCCTCACTTCCATGTCAAAATTGGACCAACGGGCTTCAGACAGGCCACACGAATCTATACGATCGAACTGAGTTGGGCGATGTATCATCATGCAATCTTGCAGTCAGACAATCTGATCCTGGTTTTTCAAGGCACTGTCGCAGTAATTCCAAACAAAGCGCTACCGACAGCTCCCCAGGATATTGTCAATCATATCCATTTATGGTCGTCGGCCCAGCAAAACGAAATAAGGCCGTTAGCGTCTCTATGAGAGTGGTCCTCGACTACGATTGTGACGTACTATCCTAAAGATGGACAAAAGGTCCATCAACCAGAAAAACGGTCTCCGACGTTCCTGATCGCAAATAACAGTTCCGTAAGTCTGGCCACGTCGGAATACAACGGCGTCGATCCCTATGGTCGTGAACTCATCGTTTTGATCTACAATGCCGCGGCCTCGGTGTGTCGTTGCTTACCATGGTCTCGCGGAGTTTTTTCGTTAGTTCATGTAAATGATTGAAAGTCGGGCGGTTCCTCTCAAAAGAAATCGATCAACTGGGGAAAATCTCTTTCGGTCGGTCGGATTTCGCGGCGGTCAGCGACATGTTTGAGATCACCGATGCAATTTCCTGCACGCTTTGCTGTGTCAGTTGCACGCCTTGGATCCGCGTCAAAAAAGTTTGTTGAGCGACGATAAACGACAAAACCTGTCCGATTAGGGCGTGAGTTTTAATGATCGTTACCGGATCATCAGCTTGAGTATTATTCAATCGGGCAACCGTGGCGCTGATTGTCGTGTGTAATGGTTCGATGAACCCTTTGAAAAGTGTATTGAAATTCTCTGTCGGCTTGAGCTGCTCCCTGACAATCAGGGCGGTGCGGTCAATGGCACGGCCTGGCGACAAAATTATAAGAGTAAAGGCATGGATCAGGGATCGTAAGCTATTCTCGCATTCTTCTTCAGTCGTGTTACTGATTTCATTCGGCGACGACATCAATAGTCCAGTCTGCGCCAACCCTTCCGCAATTTCCCTGGTGATTTCATCAATCACAGCTCGATACACGCCTTCCTTGCCGCCAAAATGATAGGGTATGGCAGATTGATTGACACCGGCCGTTTCCGCCAGAACGCGTGTGCGCACACCCTCGACGCCAAACTCGGCAAACAAATGCAGCCCAGCCTCGATCAATCGCGCACGCGTGGCTTCAGAGGAGTTGGATGGAACCGTGTCGGATTTGTTCATGGATAGTGATTTCAAGAGATTAAGGGCAGATAGTCGTAATACGACTATCTGCCAGTGGTGTGTCAACCTGCTCTCATTACATTGGTCGAATTCTGGTTGAGCTCGATACCGCCATCTTTGCCTACAAGTAC
This sequence comes from Ochrobactrum sp. Marseille-Q0166, assembly GCF_014397025.1. Classification (NCBI taxonomy): domain Bacteria; kingdom Pseudomonadati; phylum Pseudomonadota; class Alphaproteobacteria; order Hyphomicrobiales; family Brucellaceae; genus Ochrobactrum; species Ochrobactrum sp. Marseille-Q0166. The sequence continues at coordinate 498,254 of NZ_JACJUO010000003.1, forward strand.
CGTACCGCCCAGGTTCGCTAAATGTCTGCCAAATGCGCAATTGGTCTCGAAAGCGAAAGACATTCCTTCTTGTAACGGCAGGTCTCGCCATGTTGTCGGAAGGCGCCCTATAGACCCGTAGGCTGCAGCTTCTGGGAGTGACTCCGGACCGGGTGCGGAACCAAAACCGATCGGCCCGTAAGGGTTGATGCTGTGGATGAGCGGATGAACGTGCCATCCGCCTGATGCAAGCAGGGGCGCTTCCATAATGTCCACAACCTCTCCGAATGTCCGCCCCGGGCGCAATGATTTCAGTCCTTCTTCATAACAGGCTCTGGCAACGGCGGCGGCGCGCTCAAAGTCGGGATGTGCCTTGCCGACAGTAATCGCGGGCTGGTGCTGCGTTTCATACATTCCATAGAACGCGAAAACCTCAGCAAGTACCACGTCCCCTTCTTCAATAATTCTTGGTGGTTGAGCCCTATAGGTCCAGGCAGCGGGTCCCCATCCTATGAATTCCCGGCCGGATCCAAAGAGTATTTCGGCGGTGAAACCTGCATTACGCAAACATTCTGCAGTTGTTGCTGCCACAATATCCGCTTCATTTACACCGGGCCGGGTCGCAACTCTCATCGCTTCACACATCTTCTCCCCAATCCCGGCAGCATGGCGAATAAGGGACAGTTCCTCTTGGCTGTGTGCTGCTGTAAGCATGAAATATTCGCGGTATACCGGCTTAAACTCTGCCTTGGGAAACGCCTCCTTTACTGCGCTCCAGATGCCGTACGGAATTGCACCGTCGAAATAAAAGGGCGGGTATGGCTCGAGGCCGATCACTCCAATCTTCCCGGTCAGCCCGATGCGGTTAAGAATTGAGACGAGATGGGCGCCGTTTTTGCCCACATAAATCTGTTCAGGTTCAAGCCACTGCTGATCACCTCGAAGCCGGGCCTGCATATGGTCCGAGACGGCCATCGGTGCGAAGGCAAGCACTATTGGCGGCTCATCGCCCTTGAATATGACGATAGAGCCCAATCGGTCATTGGTGAAATAGCTATCGGGAGAGAAAGGTGCCGGCGCGGAGGATTCCCGATCGCCGTAAACGATGAGGCCATCGACGCCAGCCACATTCATAATCTTGCGAGCGATGTTCCAGCGTCTGTCGCGTTCGGAAAGCGAAAGACGTGGTGCACCTTGAAGGTAGGAAGGTAATGAATTTTCTGGTGAAGGCGACGAATGAGAAGTTGCGTTCGCGGTTTGCAAACCGCTTAACGCAGCTGCTGCAGACATTCCTAAGAGATCACGGCGGTTCATGGGTTCCTCGTGGAATAAAGATTGACGTGGTTCCATTAATTCATTTGAATGAATTAATCAACAATGAAGGTGAAAAGGCCCTTGCGGTAATGCGAACGTGAGGCTGTTATCTGAAAGTGGAAATGCGTGGATCAGTTCGGCGGTAGCATTGCCACATCTGTTGGGATGGCCGTTGAGAAAAATTTGGTCGATGATACTAAAATTCTTTATGTAGAATATCGTATTTTAGGTAGAATTCTGAATAGCGTCGGCGTTCGATCAATGTTGTTCGGGTTGTGAACGTCAAATATCTATCTCGTCTTCAAGGTTCTCACCATGACACCTTCGCGATCACCTTTGGCCACTGGACCAGGTTCTCCTTCGCAGGCGCCTGAAGAGCTCAGCCACGACGGTAGCCACTGGATAGTCACAGCCAATCCCGGTGGAAGGCGCAAGCTGGGCCTCGGTCTGGTGCCGGCTCTGGATAAGGCTATCGCGGTCATAGAATATTTGAACTGGCAGCCGGGCGAGCAGACAACACTTGCCAATATCTCCTCTGCGTTGGAGATTACCAAGAGCCATTGCCATTCGATCCTGAAGACTCTTCAGCACCATGGCTGGCTGCGGTTTGATGAGCGCGCAAAGACGTATACCTTGCATCCTGGGCTTCTCGGCAGCGTGTCGAAGCTGCTGGCAGTTTCAACGATCGAGATCATCCGGACCGAAATTTCTGCTTTGGTGTCTGCCTTTCACCTTCCCTGTGTGGTTTCGCAACCCATGCCGGACCATACATTTATGCTCGTTGACAAGATTCATGATCCGATGCGTATGGAGGTCTCTCTACCGATCGGATTTCGATATCCGCGAGATGCCTCTGCACAGATGCGTGCCTATCTGGCCTGGATGCCGGAGGAAAAGATCCGGGACTGGTTCAAAGATTGGGTACCGGTCCAGTACACTACTTCATCGTTGATGACGGAAATTGACGTCTTTGCTGAACTGCAAGCGACGCGCCTGCGGGGGTATGCAAGAAGCTGCTCTGAGTTTACGGACGGACTGATGGCGCTTGCGTTACCAATTTTCGGCAAGAATGGCGATGTGGAGTTTATAATCAACTGCCCGGCACCAATGGAAGTTATGAGTGCGCTTGAGGATGACGTGGCAGCTGCGATGAGGCGGGCTGTGCAGCATATCCATCAACAGACTCTGGCTCGTCTGCCGAGCGATTTTGTCAGGTAAACAAGCGACATTCCAAAGTCACGTCGGCTGGACATTATATAAGTGCCGCAATCTCATCGGGCATGCGCCAGCATTTTTGTATTCGCGCTCCGGCATCGCCAAGGCATGGGGTGGTCCAGTAATGCATGCGAGGTGTGAAAAGTGCTCCAATGTGACATTTCGGCTGATGAGCTTTGTTTGTAATCGTCATCGATGTTGAAAACGAAAATTCTCTTGACAGGAAAACATCAGAAGATTCTATTATTTCTCATACAGAATATAATTCTATATAGAGAACAAGAGAAGATTGAAAAGCGGCGGGCACAGGTGATGTGCGGAGCGATCTCTCCGGTCGCACAGAAACCCATGAGCTTCGAATAGCAGATAATTCAAGTCACGATCATAGCCCTACAACGGAGCAAGTAGAATGACGCGTGTCCTTAGGATTGCAGCAGCACAAATGGGCCCGGTCAATTCCGGCGAGCCCCAGACTGAAACAGTTGGTCGGTTATTGGCTCTCCTTGATCAGGCGGCGGATAAAGGGTGCGATATAGCGGTCTTTCCGGAACTGGCACTGTCGACCTTTTTTCCCAGATCGTATCTTCTCAATATTTCCGACGCGGACGGTTTTTACGAGCACATCATGCCGAGCACGGATGTGCAGCCATTGTTTGATCATGCCAAACGTCGCCGCATTGGCTTCAGCCTTGGTTATGCAGAGATTGCGAATGAGGGTGAGAATACGCATCGTTACAACACCCAGATCCTTGTCGACAGGGATGGCCGAATTGTATCCAAGTATCGAAAAGTGCATCTGCCGGGGCATACCGATCATCGACCCGACGACCCGTTCCAGAATCTCGAAAAATACTATTTCGAGGTCGGCAATCTAGGCTTCCCAGTGGTAGATGCCTTCGGCGGTCGGATAGGCATGTGCATTTGCAATGACCGTAGGTGGCCCGAAACCTATCGCATGATGGGCCTGCAAGGAGTTGAGCTGATCACGCTGGGATATACGACACCAATTTATAATCCACGAGCAAAGCAATCCCCCGAACTGCGCATGTTTCAGAGTAGGCTGTGTATGCAGGCAGGCGCTTACCAAAACTCTACGTTCGTCGTGGGTGTCGCCAAAGCCGGCAAGGAAGATGGTGTCGACCTGATGGGGGGATCATGCATCATACATCCGGATGGTCGCGTTATCGCCGAGACAACCGGGCTGGATGATGAGATAGCGTTCGCGGATTGCGATTTGGACGATTGTGTTAATGGCAAGATGGAGGAGTTTAATTTCGAGCGCAACCGGCGGCCTGAACTATATGATGGCCTGCTCACACCTCACGAGAGCATTCCGTCACCGGCAGATATCTTGAAGGCTTCGCGACCATATCGGTCAACCAATCGGTGAGGAGGCAAGCTCATGAAGGGCACAGCCCGCGCTGAGTGGTCAGGGAACATTGCTCGATACTGCCGTGAATCTCAGAGGCTTTCGAGCTCGTCGTAACTTAGCGACATTGATGGTTGGTTTGAGTGATCCAAGCGACAGGACGTGCTATGGACTTTCCGAAACCGAAATGAACTTTGATCTGCCGCTGGAATTTCCTCCAGAACGGAAAGTCCGCCCACTGGTGACGGTATCATCGGCTTCCTCAACCCCTGCCAATTCGCGGCGTCCGTCCGGGTGTTCCTTGATAAGCAAGCGCTCGGGGGTATCGTCCTCGCTGTAGCAGCTCTCTCGGCCGGCGGCCATATGGGCGCGAGCGGCGCGTTTTGGACTGAAGGGCATATACTCCGACGATGCCAGGAGTCGTCCGTCGTCCCGATGACGGGCGACAAAATGTAGCTCACGCCTCTCTTCAATCGCGGGAAGCCAAGAGCGCCATGCATCGGCGCAACCTCTTCGGGTGGTGGTGGTTCCCAAGCCATAAACCGGGTGATTTCTGGAGAGATGCAAGCGAAAACCTCGCTTGCATCTTCTGGTTTGAAAGGACGGATGGTTGTTCGAGTCGTCGATAATCAATGTCTCGTATAAGGGGGCCTTGTGAGTTGTCACAAAACTCTCAAAACTTCACAGTAACAGGCATTAGGGCTTCTGCGAATCCATGATGTGTCTGTCTGCGATGGTCAAAATCACCGCAATAGCCAAGGTGACGCCAAACACCAGCATAGTTCGGGCCGATCCTGCGATTTCAAGCTGCATCGCCGCGACGGGCAGAACCGCGAGAATAGTCAGATTATTGAGGCTTTCCGAAACCGCCAGCACCTGACCTTTGTCGTCTTCGCTTCGAGTGGCGAGCATTGAAGTGCTGGTCGGTGCGGCAAGTCCGAGCGCAAAGCCCCAAACGGTAAGGCACGCCAGTCCACCCTCCAGCGGCAATGGCGCGATCATGAACGTGCCAATCGCCATGATCAGGAATAGCAACGCGGCCATGAGCGTTCGTTCGTCTCCTCGAAAGAGGCGGACAGCCCGTCCGACCCCGAGATTGCCGAGCAGAAGTCCTAGGCCAAATGCGGAGACTGAGATGCCAACGATTCCGACGCTGAGGCCATGACGCTGTCGTAGCACCTCGCCGGCGAGCAGGAAGCCTGCGACGGCCGTGCCGTTCCAAAGTCCTTTAGCGACTAAAGGGCGTGTAATGCTTCCCTCTGCGATCCAGCCAAGTTGCCGCCTGTTTGTTTCGGAATGGTGGGCTTTGCTTTTCGGGATTGCACGCCGGGCAACGGCGAATGTCGTCAAGCACCCGGCAGCAGTCGTAAGGAAGGGTGCGCGCCAATCGAACGCTTCCGTCAGGATGCCTGCAATCACGGGGCCAGCCACAATTCCGGTCGTCATCCCGACCATGACCGCGCCCATGGCTGCGGATTGCCGACGCGCGTGGATAATGTCGGCCACCAACGCAAAGGCTGTGGGGATGAGCGCCGCCGATGCCAAGCCGCCGAATATCCGCAACGCGATTGCAGCGCCGAAACTGGGTGCTACCGTTAATGCGAGCCCATCGATCGTGAACAGAACAAGCGAGACCAGCAGGAGGCGGCGGCGGTCGATACGATCAGACAGAAAGCCGAAGATCGGCGCCGCAACGGCATAGGAGAGGGCGTAGCTGGACACGAGCCAGGAGGCGTGTGCCGGTGTCGTATCGAAGGCGGTTGCCAAAGGCGAAAGCATTGTCGAAAGCATGAATTCGGTTGCTCCGACAAAGAAGACCGTGAGAGCAAGGGCAGGTAAAAGGAATCGTGAGGGCACGATTGTCCTCCTTGAGTAATAAAGCTGGAAGAAAACCGGCGCACGATATTCGCGAGCGGATTCGTGGCACCGGAGCAAAATGGATTGGGAAGTTTAGGAACGTCTTCTAGCGACGCGGAAGCAATGCAGGTCCATGGTGGGGCATTGCGATGCGAGTCTGGTAATCAAACTCGCTAGGACCATATAAGTCCAGATATTCAATAGCAGGATGCAGAAAAATCTCAATGCAGTTTTGCTCTGTCTTTCGATAAAACGGTTGAAACTAGAAGAGTATTGCGGCGGATTTTCCTAAAATTCCGGGACAAATAACGGCGATTGAGTGGAGCGTGATCGCAAGCCGGACCGCATTTGGACTGCCGGGTTGACGGACGAACTGGTTATCGTAAACTTCATAATGGCGTCCTCGATTGGGGAGAGACCACCCGTTGCGCCAACCACATCGTTCTTCTCGGCAGACTAGACGCAATGAAGGCGTAGATCGGCTAGCGTCGGCCTGTTTCCTACGGCGGCAACTCATCGGTCATGGTCGACGACACTTCCGCCTGGCAGTTCAATGTCGATGCACCGGACAGGGCATCTGTGGCAGACATCACCTACAGTGGGCCGCGCCCCAATCAGGAAACCATGAGCGTCCCAGCGAGAGCATTTTGCCTGAGGCAATGCCGGCTCAATTCCTCGGGTCTTATGATAACACAGTTAGAACCTGAAGAAATCGATAAGAATGCGTTTGCTTCACTGGGAAATCTGGGCCGGAGCATTCATTCTACATCTGTCCGTTTGCTGAGCTGAAGTGCCCTTATGAGTAGAAGGATCAACACGAGGAAGCCCGATATCCCCTGCAACAATTCTGGCCAGCCGGGACCGAGACTGCTTGAAGCTGCGAGCTTTTGCCAAAGGGCGCCACCGATAACCACGTTAATGAGTAGGACGATCAGAAGTGTTAAGAAAACTGGATCGGAGATTATGCGCTTGTTATTCTGCGTCATCGGTCTTCATTCCTATTGGGTTTGAGCATTGAAATAAATCGAATTTTACAACAAAAACCAATAATTAACGCCCGGTCTGGCTAGAGATGAGGCTGCTGTTGCGAGCGGGCGTCCAGATTGTCAGACGGGGTGTGATTTCATGACAATAGCCCTCCGCCGGACGGAAACCACCGGCGAAGGGCACAAGGTTTACCGCCTTGTTGCGATACCGGCTGTGAGGATGCCAGTCAGGGTAAGGAGTGCGATTCCCAGGATAACATAACGAGCAGCGTCGATAACGTTTTCGCCCCCAGCGGCCATCAGCGTTCCAGAAAGAGCCGAAGTAATAGAGAACGCAATGAGCTGAGTAGTGGTAATAGCCGCTGCCGCTTTTGCTCCTTCCGCGGGATCATCTGTAGCGCTCATGGCAGCGACGCCGAGCAGTGGCCATGCCAGTCCGATGCCCGCGCCGGCGATGGTCAGAACGGCAGCCCAGATCGCGACCATGGCAATATCGGTTCCGGGGACCTGCAGTAGCCCGTAGGCAATGAGGCCGCCCGTCAGGAGGAGTGGACCCAGACGGATGGCACGCCGCTTGCCGGCATCCGACGAAATAGAAACGACGAACAATTGCGCGATGACCCAGGCGAGAGAAAGGACGGCGCCGAGAAGACCGGCCACAAGGGGCGTAAGGCTGGCGATCTTCTGTGCGAACAGCGGAATGAAAGTTTCGACCATCACACCGGCACTGAGTGTGGCAACCGTGATGTAGACCCATTTTAGCGAATTGCCGCGTCGATAGGTGATGTGTGGCAGGATCGTCTCGCGGGAGCGTCGCTCAACGATGACGAACAGCGTGAGAAGAACCAAACCTGCTCCTATCATAGTGAAAGTAGGCCATCCAATCGGAACGATTGAACTGAGACTGATAGAGACGATTGCCAGGATGAGGGGAACAAGTGAAGCAACGGGCACAGCCGTACGATGCCCGGAACCTTGCATGCCGCCGAAGGAACGCTGAGCGAGTATCGCGAAGGCAAGCGCCGCAAACGCAAGAGCGCCATAAGCCCAGCGCCATAAACCAAACTCGGCAAAAACGCCGCCCAGTGCCGGACCGAACAGCGTACCGAGGCCCCACATCGCCGACACAGCACCGGTTGCGCGTGCCCAGTGACGCTCGGGCAGCGCCGACCGGATGACCGCGTAACCGAGGCCTGCCAGCAGACCGCCGCCCAAGCCCTGTACGACACGACCGAGGATCAATAGTTCCATGCCAGGGCTAGCGGCGTTTCCTGCGGCTCCCACGGCAAATGTAATAAAGCCCAGAACATAGGCCGTTCCTGCCCCCTTCCAGTCGAGGAGACGGCTTACGAAGAGCGAAGCGACGATAGCGGCGACGACGAAAGATGTTGTTACCCAGGCATAATAATGCTGACCGCCAATATCTGCCACGATCGACGGCATCAGCGCTGCCGTAAAATAGAGGTTCATAGCGTAAAGGAGAACGCCGCTGGCAAGAACCGTGAGGATGGCAAGATTGCGTCCGGAAAGAAGGTCAGCCCATGTACTGTTATCAGATCCTGCATTTCCATTGGCGCCTGCAGGTGTTGCTGGTCGTGTCATATCGTAGCTCCGAGAGTAAAGGTTCAGGCGGTCTTGTCGCGCGCGGGCATGTTGAGAACGGTCACGAGGAGAGAAATAGCAAATACAATGATAGGTGCCGCGGAATGGTCGTAGTCACCATGGATGAGTGTGGTCAGGGTTGCCGCGGCCATTACAATGGCACCGAGAGCTGCGCCGTAAAGGCGGGTCCTGTATCCGACCAGAAGCAACGCCGCGCAAAGCTCCAGAAGGGCGGTCAGATAATGGAACCAGTCCGGATAGCCCCAACGGGCATAGGCAGCGGCATTATCGGGTGAAAGGAAGGTGTTGCCGTAGGCGCCGAACAGGAAAAAGGCAGCAAGTAACCATGCCACGACAGCTTTGAGCGACAGGATGGTTTTATTCATAATACCCCACTTTCAGCGGAAGCGACCGCGCCGGTTTGATCCATCTGGACGAGCGGCGTCTTCCATAATAGATTGAATGACCATTCTAGTTATTTGAAAACCCAACTGATCGTCAAGATAGATCGAACGATCATTCTATTTAAGGAGGCAACATGGCGCGCGCGCGCATACCCGAGCAACATGAGGGCAAAAGGAAGGAGATTCTGGAAGCTGCCCATCGCTGCTTCCTGAAGCACGGGCTGCAGGGGGCCTCAATCTCAATGATCTGCAAGGAAGCAGGCATGAGCGCGGGGCATCTCTATCACTACTTTCCGAGCAAGGATGCCATCATTGAACAGATGGCCAATGAGTACCTCTCAACCCTTCATACTTATTTCGAACGCCGACAGGATAGCAAAGACGTTGCGGCTATACTGCTGTCCGAAATCTGGAGCATGACAAGCTGGGACGACACGGCGCATTGCCGTATTCTGTTTGAACTTCTGGCTGAGGCCGGGCGTAATGATCGGGTGCGCGATATCCTTGCAGATAATACCAAATCCGTACGGCAGTTGCTGGCGCAGACACTGAAATCTGGTCAGGAGGGTGGAAAGGTCGATCCAGATCTCAATCCCGATGATACCGCGGCCATGTTGATCGCTATAGTGGATGCTGCCCCGATGCTGCCCTTGATGGTTCCCGGCATTAGTTTCGAGGAGAGCAGAAAACTCATCACTACGATGGTCAGGAGATTTCTCAGTCCCGATGTCTCGGAAACGTAAATTCAGGCAAGAGACGACATGAAATCTTTCTTTCTAACTCTTGTCGAGACTGTCGTTGATGGCTTTGCTGGTGTGGGCCAAGCGGAAACGCGCCATGAAAAAAGGCTGCATCGGATGCTTGTTTTTGTTGTTATCTTTTTTCTGATCGGCCTGATTGTCGTCGATCATTTTTATGGCACGGAGGATGCGGCTGGTCGATTCTGCGAGAAAAACCAGTCCACATATGAATCAGTCAGCGATTGCATGATCCGTCATGAAAAGATTGCAGGTGCTTTGAGAACGATCGGAGAACTGGATCAAAGCAGCGTCAAGGCATGTTCGCATGAGCATGGTGATGATCTTTATTCTGTTTGGAATTGCGCTTTACTTAAGGATGGAACGAGAGTTTCCGAGCGGTACCGCATGCCTGGCGAGGGTGATTGATGCATCGCGATGATAAATCGCAGATGGTCTGCTCTAAGCACATTGCAAAATCCGGATTTCACCGCTGTTACTGGGGCTGATTTAGAAATGGCATCATTCGTTCTTATCCATGGAGCATGGCACGGCGGCTGGTGTTGGCAACGGCTTGTTGACAGGCTTCGATCGGAGGGGCACACCGCCGTTGCACCAACCTTGTCGGGACTTGCTGAGCGTGCCGATCTCCTGTCAGCGCAGATCGATCTGACGACTCACACAGAGGATATAGTTTCGCAAGTCCGCGCAAGCGGTTGTCGCGATGTTACTCTGGTGGCGCACAGCTATGGCGGTTTCCCAGCGGTGGCTGCCGTGGGGCGCCTTGGAGAACTGGTCTCACATCTCGTGCTTCTGGATGCTTTCTTGCCGGAGGACGGTGAAAAATTGCTGGATCACGCGCCGTCCCTGATCGACATCTATGCCGCCAAGGTTTCTGAAGACGGGAACTGGCATATTCCACCACTTCGCTCCGCCGAGTTCGGCGTGACGGAAGCTGATCAGGCATGGGTTGACGGGAAGCTGACGCCACATCCGGTGGCAAGCTATTTCGAACCGGTGACGCTCAACCCGCTTATGGTCCCTCACAAAACATATATTCGCTGTCGTGAGGCAGACGGAACATTTCTGGCTCGCTCAATATCACGGGCGATAAGCGGCGGTTGGCATTATGTTGAGATTGACGCTCCGCATGACGCCATGATCTCACATCCGGATATTGTTGCTTCGGTATTGATAGAAACGAGATGATCGGAAGTCCAGGACATTTCCACGAGGCTCAGATGTGGCGGTATATTAGCCGCTTCGTGATGTTGTGCGAATAGCGGCGCCAAGGGTACGTAGAGCGGTCCGGGCTGTGTCGTCGGCGAGATTCGAATAGAGAATAACATCCCTCGTGGGGAGTTCAGGCAGTCCGAGCGGCAGCGTGAGGTCGAGAGTTCCTAATGGCGCGACGCGCCGTACCATGGCTGCGACTGCAACCCCTGCCGCGACCGCAGCGCCGATCGTTGCAACGCCTCCTCCAACAAAAACTGTTTGCCAGGGAATACGGCTTTGTTCGAGTGCAGCAATTGCCATGGCCCTTACGCTGCAAGGTTCCGGCTGGGTTGCAAGTCGCAGGGGCTCCTTGGGTCCCGTCTTGTATTCCGGGGATGCCATCCAGCCAAATTCTTCGGAATGAATTATCTCGCCACCGCGGCGGCCATTGCCATGCTGAAGGATGATTGCTGCATCGAGCGCACCGTTATCGAACTCCTCAAGGGTTTTGCGTGAGGATGACAAGTGCAACTCCAGGATAATTCCGGGTTGCGCGGTACTGAGGCGTTTCAATAAAAGCGGTAAGTCACTTCCAACAAGATGATGGCTTATCCCAACGACGAGGCGGCGGCTAGCGCTGCCAAAGCAACTCACCGCCTCCTCATGCTTGCAAAGAAGCGCGCGGGCATGTGGAAGAAAAGCCTCTCCGTCCATCGATAGTGCGACACGACGAGGTGTACGGTCAAGCAATCTGCGACCTAGAGTGTCTTCGATCCGCCTGATTTTCAGGCTGACTGCCGCTTGCGTGGTATCGAGCGCTTCCGCAGCTCGTGTAAAGCTCTTCATTTCTGCTGCGAGCACAAAGGCTTGTAGAGCATCTATATCCAGCGATTTCATGTCGAAAGATAACGTTTTCTTATCATTGAAACAATAGTGTCCGTCTTTCTCATATCATGGACCGGCGTTTATTCTCACGTTCGTAGAACTGTCTACGAAATCGGAGTGACACTGGATGAAAAAACTGTTCGATCCCCTTGCTGACAAGCTCACCCCCTTGGGCGCGCTTATTGCACATTTTACAGGGATTCTCATCACTTCGACGTTTGTTCTTTTGCTTTCTTTTATGCTGGCTCGGTTGTTGGTGGCTTTAATGAAGTAAAACGGCTTCAATGCGATCTGAAATATCAGGACCTGACCACAATCGGATAAAGAGACGCTACCAAAAGCGTGGCCATCGAGATGTTGAAGAGCTTCAGCTGGGCGGGTTTGGTCAGGAAAGATCGAAGACCGACTCCGAAGCTCGCCCATATTCCAACGCATGGGGCATTGAGCAAAGCCATAAGTGTTGCCATAGCCAGAACCGATACCACAGAAGGGTGTGGCGGCAGATAGGCGGCAACGGCGCCGAGAGCCATCACCCAAGCCTTCGGGTTAACCCATTGGAAGGCTGCGGCTCCCAGAAAGCCCAACGGTTTGCCCGCTTTGCTGTCGGAATTATCCGGCGTGCCTGATCGGGCTATCTTGTAAGCCAGATAGACCAGATATGCTGCACCAACCCAGCGTAACAAAGCGTTCAGCATGGGATAGAGATCGAAGACTGCGCCCAAACCCATTCCCACGACCATAACCATCGCAGCGAATCCCAGGCTGATTCCCAGGACGTGTGGCACTGTTCGCCGGATCCCGAAATTCACACCGGAAGCCAGCACCATCATATTGTTCGGTCCCGGTGTGATCGATGTGACGATAGTATAAATGCTCAGCGCAACAACAGTCTGTATCAGCCCAAGGTCGGAATTGATCGCGTCCGGGAAATTATACATTTGCCGTATCCTTCTTCTGACGCGATATATAGAACGTGACACACTTTCAAAAATAGCATTAAAGTGTCACGATACACTATTGAGGTGGTACGGATGCGTAAACGGTCCCCCTGGCAGCCACGATTGGCCGACGGTACGGCGAATGCCGCTGAGCGTTTGATGCAGGCAATGAGCGAAGATATTTTTGAGGGACGCTTGACGAGCGGCGACCGGCTGCCTGCTCATCGGGATCTGGCTTGGAAACTGGGTATCGGCGTCGGTACGGTCACGAAAGCTTATGCCATGCTGGGGAGGCAGGGGCTCACGCGTAGCGTCAAGGGGCGCGGCACCTTTGTCGCGACCAGAGCGGCGCGTTCCGGCCCTCGCATCGATCTATCGATCAATACGCCGCCCGCAATGATCGGAGAGCGGCTCCTGGCACGCACGCTCACGACGATCGCTCACAAGATCGATACCGCTCACCTCAACCTCTACGCACCGCTGGCGGGTCACGAGGAACATCGACGGTTGCTGGCCCGTTGGCTAGAGACTTTTTCACTTGCCGTCGATCCGAGACAGGTCATCCCGACAGCCGGTGCACAACAGGCAATTTCGTTGGCGTTCGATTTCGCATGCGGGCTCGATGGTGTCATTCTCACCGAACGGCTGACCTATCCCGGAGCCATTGCGCTGGCCCGCCATAGAGGCTATCGGTTGCGTGGAATAGAACTTGACGAAGAAGGCATGATGCCGGACGCGTTGGCCGCGACCCTGGACGAAGAGGCGTCTGTTCCCTACCGGGCCGTCTATGTCACGCCGACCCTGCACAATCCAACCACCGCCACAATGGGTGGCGCCCGCCGGCAGGCCATCGTCGAAATCTGCCGGCGGCGGAACACCGTCATTATCGAGGACGGTGTATACGCAACGGACTTCGACTCCGGATTGCTTCCTCTTGCCGCTCTTTCGCCGGAACACGTTGTTCACGTCGCCAGCCTTTCCAAGACGCTCGGTCCGGGATTGCGGATCGGCGCACTAACTTTGCCGCCTGGAATGGAAGAAAGGGCAGAGGCTTTCTTGAGGGCGCTGCCAATAGGGCCGTCGCCGCTATCCATGTCGGTGATGGAGGACTGGCTTGTGAACGGTGTTGTCGCATCGGTCAGACAGGCGATCGGCATCGAGACCCGCCGTCGCACAGCGCTCGCCGCGTCGCTGCTTGGACAGGAGACTTGCCACGTTCACCCTGCGGCGCTTCACGCCTGGCTGCCGATGTCTCGCAGCAAGGCGGAGCAGTTTGCGCTAACAGCCTCGGCCCTCGGCGTGATGGTGACTGCGCCGGACAGCGTCGTCGTCGATCCTGATGATCAAGCGACCGGGATTCGCTTATGCTTGGGCGGCCCTTCACCGGACGATCTGAAAAGGGCGCTTGTCGTGCTCGCCGATCTGATCGTCTCGTCGGAATCCATATCGTCTCTCTCCGCAGTTCGGACGCCGCAGCGCTGACGGAAGCGCTGCATCTTCTAAACCAGGTGTCCACAAATATTGATGCTGGTGACGTAGGGATTTCAGGTCACCGGCGTGGTTGTGACAGACGGCTTCTCCCGGTATTGCAGAATGCGGTCGATTAGTCCCCATTCAAGTGCTTCTTCTGCCGTCATGAAACGATCGCGGTCCATGGCGCGTTCGAACTCTTCGTAGCTGCGTCCGCTATGTTCGGCATATAACCGGGTCATGCGTTGTTTGATTTTCAGGATTTCCTCGGCGTGGATGAGCATGTCCGATGCCTGCCCCTGAAAGCCGCCAGAGGGCTGATGGACGAGTATGCTGGCATTGGGCAACGCAGCGCGGTGTCCCGGTTCGCCCGCCATCAGCAGGAACGATCCCATGGAGCGCGCCGTTCCCATGCACAGCGTATGCACAGGCGCGCGGATGTAGCGCATGGTGTCATACATGGCGAGGCCGGAGGTCACTACTCCGCCTGGCGAGTTGATGTAAAGATTGATCGGCTTGTTAGGGTTTTCCGCTTCAAGGAACAGCAATTGGGCACAGACCAGAGCTGAAACGGCATCGTTTACCTCGCCGTTGAGGAAAATGATCCGCTCTCGGAGAAGACGGGAGTAAATGTCGAAAGACCGCTCCCCTCTGCTGGATTGTTCTATGACCATAGGGACGAGTTGCATTGCTTCGCGCATCGGCGAACTCCAATCTTCAAGAATTTGTGAGGAAACCTCGCCGTGTCAGGCGGCGAGCAAGAAGGGACCGCTGTTATTGTTGGCAGCAGCCTTAGTCGTCTGGTCGAATTTCACATCCGTCCGTTCGTGGATGACCTGCAAGGTTGTTCCGCCGACCGCATTCGGAGCGATCCTGAACGTCACCGTGCTTTCAAAAAATGGCGGGGTGTTGTCGCGCATCCTGTAGCGGACTTCCTCACCGGGCGTAACGGAGGCCGCCTCGGGATCGGCCAGCGCCTCCTTCGGCAGCCATTGTTCCCGGAACTCCGGAATGCTGATCGCCCGCCAGACCTTTTGCGGCGGCTCGCTGAGTTCATACTCGAGTTCGATGCCGTTTCTCTGCTCTTCGGTCTTTGTTTCGTTCATTGGTCCATATCCTTCAGCAAGACCTTGAGAGCTTCAATGCGCTGAGGCCAGTAGGCGTGATATTTCGCCAGCCATTGCGCGATAAGAGCGAGCCCTTCCGGGTCGACCTCATAATTCACGAAACGCCCGTGACGCTGTTCCCGCACAAGCTTGGCGCCTCGCAGAACCGCCAGATGTTGAGACATCGCCGGCTGGCTGATCTCCATGCCCTCACGCAAGGCGCTGGCATTCATGCAGCCAGCCGCCAGCTTCTCGTAGATCGCGCGGCGGGTAGGGTCGGCCAAGGCTCGGAATATATCGTTCTCATTCATGCTGATACATAAGCATGCACTTATGCGATTCGCAATACTATTCCCGGGCAGGGAGGGCTAGTTTTTTGATTCGGTGATTAGTCCGGTCTTCGCGCGTTTTGCGATAAGGCGAAAGGTTGGACCCGAAAATTCATCGTTCGCCTGGCGCCATCGCGAAACTTGACTTTTACACCCTTCTTTGTAGTTTTCGGGTGCGACCGTTTCGGTAGTAGTGATCTTTCATTCTTCTAATCGGCCGAAACTTGGTATTTCGACGATTAAAAGGCGGCATAGTTCGGATTTCATGACAACGTACACGACCGACAACCGCGACGATCTTATGTCGGTTTATCTCCGGCATTGGAAGGTATTGCGAGGTCTCCTCAAAAAGCGCTTCGGTTCGCATGAGCTTGCGGAAGACGCGTTGCAAGAGACCTGGCTTCGTCTCGCCGGCATGAAATCCGAGCCGCATGTCCAGGACAGGCAGGCATTTATTCTTCGTGTTGCGGGTAATATCGCGATTGACCTTGTCCGCAGGGAAGGCCGTCATAGCTCACGTTGCGTCAGCGATGAGGCTTTGCTTAAGGCCATCGCGGATAATTATCCTTCGCCCGAGACTTTCGCGGTTGACCGGGATCAACTCCGCTTTCTGGCCGTCGCTTTGGCCCAGTTGACGACTAAAGCGCGGACCGTGCTTCTCTTAAGCCGCTGTGATGGACTGTCCCACCGCGAAATTGGTCGGCGCCTCAATATTTCGGAAAGCATGGTGGCAAGATATCTCGCGCAAGCTTTGCGGCATTGTCGAGATCATTTCCGTGCGTCCTCATGATTTTTATCGCCATTTCGGTATATCATCGGCTTACTTGTATCGTCCTAGATAACGAGAGCACATTTTTGCAGGCGGATATGCCGGCGCAGATTCTATAAGTGAAGACCCACCGATGACTTCACACAGTAAACAGAAACAGGCGGATGTCGCCTTGAGCGATGAGGCGATTGATTGGCTCGTCATACTCAGTTCTGGTCGGGCCACACAAGAAGATCATGCAGCTTTCAATGAATGGCGCCAGACAAGTCCGGCGCATGAATTGGCCGCGCGCGAAGCAGAGACCATCTGGCATGGGCTGGGTATTGTTGGCGATGAAGCCCGTCACGAGGAAAAAAAGGCCAGGCAAGCCAGGATACCGCGCCGGGCCTTCCTTGGTGCCGCTGGGCTGGCCATGTTTGGTATCGTCGGGGAACGGCTGGGAATGTTCGCAACTGGCGGATTCGCTGACTATTCCACAGGTGTTGGAGAACAGCGTACAATCGCGTTGTCCGATGGTTCATCGGTCCAGTTGAATGCAAATACAGCTCTTTCGGTTGACTTCACAGAACAAGCACGGACGCTGAGCCTCTATGAAGGACAGGCAACATTTACAGTTGCGCGTGATCATAATCGGCCTTTCATTGTCGAAGCCAGAGGTGGAAATACCCGAGCGGTTGGAACGGTTTTCGATATAGATATTCAGTCCGAAGCGGTCGTCGTAACTGTCGTGGAGGGAACCGTCGCGGTCAGGTCTGACGCCGATTCTGAAAAGAGTGTGACGGCGAGCGCAGACCATCGGGTTCGCTATTCGTCCGATTTTCTGACCGAGGCCGAAGCCGTCGATTCCGGCCTCCAAACAGCATGGCAACGCGGCAAGCTTATTTTTGACAGGAAGCCGTTGGGCGAAGTTGTCGCGGAAATAAGGCGCTACCGCGCCGGGCAAATAGTCGTTGTGAACGACCGGCTTCGCTCGCTCTCCGTTACCGGCGTGTTCGATCTGTCTGATCCCGATATGATCCTGCGCACCATCGAGGAAACCCTTCCGGTCCGTGTGACGCGGCTGCCGCTTGTCACGATCCTGCGATGAGGTCCCCAACGTTCGAAAAACGCAGCAAGCGGTGGCGATAATTCGGACGAAAACGGTAACCTGAGCCGAGACGTCAACTTTTTTCTCGTTCCATAGTGCAAGATCGCTTTTTTCATTTCGTCCTTGAAATCAGAGGCTGTTGAGAACGCGACTTTTCGTGGTCGTCGGCATCCTGCAGAACGAAAAATGAGAAGGGCGGATAGCATCCGATGGGCGACGTGAGGAATCAGAAACAAAGCAGATGCGGTTTCAGGCATCCTGGAAATGCAATATTGAAGCGATCTGCGGCAATTTTCGTGGCAACAGGATTGACTGGAGGGCCGGTCGGTCCGGTTTACGGCCAAGAGCCCACAATTCAGCGGGCTGCCACGGACATTAAGTTCAACATACGAGCACAGGCGCTCGGCTCGGCACTCACCACCTATGCTGACAGGGCTGGCCTCAGACTGTTGCTTCCGTCAAGTGTTGTTGAAGGAAAAAGAAGTCCTGGTCTCAATGGAAACTATACGAGAGAGCAGGCGCTGGCTCGCCTTCTCGCGGGAACAGGTTTGAATTACCGTTTCACAAACGGGAATACCGTGACGATTGTTGAGCCGCAATCTACCGGTGTCCTTTCTAGTAATGATTCTACTGTTCTTGAAACGATTGTGGTGCAGGGACAGGGTCCCACGACCGAGGGGACAGGTTCATATACAACGACGCAGATGAGCACGGCTACAGGGTTGCCGCTTTCGATTAAGGAAACGCCACAGTCGGTAAGCGTTGTGACACGTCAGAGGATGGATGACCAGATACTGAATTCCACTGCTGATATATTGAAGACAACGACCGGTATTCAGGTACAGGAATGGGACAGTCAGCGCACCGAGCCATTCTCCCGAGGCTTTTATCTGGATAGCTTTCAGTATGACGGTGTGGCATTGAACAATCTGGACGCGATGTATGGCGAACATCGCTCCGATACGCTGCAATATGACCGGGTGGAGGTTCTTCGCGGCGCAAACGGTCTGATAACAGGCTCTGGGAATCCGTCCGGAGCCGTCAACTTTGTGCGCAAGCATGCCGACAGCAAAGTCTTGACCGGCGAGATAAGCTCGACCGTTGGTTCCTGGAAAGATTTTCGCGAAACTCTTGATGTAACCACTCCGCTGAACGCGGATGGGTCGGTTCGAGGCCGAGTCATTGTTTCGAGAAATGATAAGGATTCATTCATTGATCGGCAATCAACCCAATCCGGGCTATTTTACGGGATATTGGACGCTGACCTAGGCCCGGACACAAAGTTGTCTTTAGGGGCTGAATACCAACATCGAGATATAGACAGCGCGATTTGGTCCGGTTTGCCAATATTTTTCAGTGACGGAACGCGCACTCATTTCAGGCGTAGCCTGAACACCGCGCCAGACTGGGCTTATTGGGATACGGAAAACACTAACATTTTTGGCAGTTTCGAACATCGTTTTGAAAACGACTGGACCCTGAAACTGGACGCAATTCATGTTCATAAGAAAGGCGAAGCAAAACTTCTTTACACCTGGGGGCAACCGGATCCTGTAACCGGTCTGGGCCTCGATCCATCACCTTCTTACTATTGGCATGATGCGACACAGACAGTGTTGAGCGCCAAGCTTAATGGTTCCTACGAACTGTTCGGGCGGCAGCACGAATTCTTCTCTGGTGCAACAGCCGATTGGATGGATGAAGATTATGCCTATTATCTGCCGGTGAACGCCGCACCGTTCGGGAGCATCTTTGAATCTGATGGAAGTTACCCAGAGCCGGGCTGGGGGAGCGAGCGCCTGCGCGTTTCGAAAATCGATCAGTTCGGCGCATATGCCGCCACCCGTCTGAACATCACCGATGAACTGAAGTTCATTGGCGGTGCGCGTTTTTCGCATATCGAGACCGAAACGGTGCGTAAGTGGACTGGCGCGAGTACGGCTCAGACCGAAGATGAAGTAACACCATACTTCGGCGTCACATATGACCTGACGTCCAACCTCAGTGTATATGCGAGCTATGCTGACGTTTTTCGTGTCCAGACGGAACGAGACATTAACGATCAATATCTAGATCCCGTAACCGGCAGCAACATCGAGGCAGGCATTAAAGGAACCTGGTTTGACGATCGCCTGAATGGCTCGATAGCGATATTCCGCGCTATGGAAGACAACGTGGCGGTTGCAACAGGAGAGTACATCCCCGGCACGACGACACTTGCTTACCGTACTGCACAAGGCGTGGAAACCAAAGGGATCGAAGGCGAACTATCAGGAGAGCTGACACCCGGTTGGAATCTCACTCTTGGAGCCACCGTGCTTGAAAGCAAGGACGGAGAGGGAAATGAGGTCAATACCACCCTTCCGCGCGAAATGGTTCGATTGTTCACGACTTACACTCTTCCCGGTGAATGGAATAAGCTGACCATCGGTGGTGGAGTGAATTGGCAGGGCAAGACTTATCTGCCAATCAGTACAACCACGGGAACAGTACGCTACACGCAAGCACCCTATGCAACTGTGAGCCTGATGGCGAGGTACGACTTCAACGAAACGGTTTCCGCTCAATTCAATGTCGAAAACCTGTTCGACAAGAGATACGTCCAGATACTGGAGGGCGACGAGCAAATTTCCTTTGGAGCGCCGCGAAGAGCATTCCTACGGCTCTCCGCGAAATTCTGAGCGAGAACATGAAACATCGCCGTCTAATTCGCAAACAGAAAGGGCAATCGTCTCCTACAAACATGGGGCGGCGGCGTGTGCTCTTCGGCATGACGGCGATGTCGCTTGTCACCGTTGCGGACAAGGTTCATGGAGATACACCTTTTCCCGCCACCATCAGACACGCATTTGGCGTAACAAATGTTAGTCGTGAACCAGTGCGAGTTGTAACACTTGGCTGGGGTGGTGAGGATGCTGTCATAGCACTCGGAAAAGTTCCGATTGCAATGACTCGCTATCCTTATTGGCAAAGTGGTATTGCGGATTGGAACATGGCGGGCATCGGTGCTTCCAAGCCGGTATTGTTGGGCAATAGTCTCGATTTCGAAATGATCGCGCTCTTGAAGCCGGATCTAATTCTGGCGGTCTTTTCCGGCATTGACGCTCTTGCTTACAAGCGATTGTCGCGAATTGCTCCGGTGGTGACATTTGAAAAGGCTCCTTGGTCGGCTGACTGGAAAGCGCAGATGCGTCTTGCCGGTCGGGCGTTGGGACGCGTATCAGCGGCACAGAACCTGATCAACAATACAGAAGAGAAACTGGATTTTCTTTGCCGAAAATATCCAAACCTTCAAAACAAAACCGCGGCATTGGTTGCGCATTTCCCGATGCAAGCCGGGATTGATGTTTACCTTGATGGAGATACGCGTTTCGATCTGTTGAAATCTCTTGGTCTTGTAACGCCGAACACCATCGCCGGTTTGGGCAGAGCCGATAGGGGACGATATTCTGTGTCGATCGGACTTGAACGTGTAGATATCATTGACGCAGATGTCATCGTCGGCTGGTTTGGACACGGGCTTCACGCTGCAATAAAGGCCCAGCCGATCCTTGCTACAGTGCCAGCAATCAAGAATGGACAGGTTGTTACGCTGGATTCGCCTGATGAAATCTGGTCCGTTCTGTCGCCGACGGCACCCTCCATTCTTCAAGGCTACCCACAACTCGTCAAGCGCATATCCGAAGTACTGGCAAGGACATTTCTGTGACAAACCTTAAGCATTCTCGACTTAACCGGCCTGCTCGCAACGACAATAGGAAAAGAGATTATTGTGAGCCTTACGTCGAGGATTACTTTTTTGGCGAAGCGATCATAGTCGAGAGATTGTCGCCATCGTTGATCCGGGTTGTTCTAAAGGTTGAAGACGGCGAACGGTTGGTACCAAGTGGTCACCCCGATGAATGGGTGCGGCTGGCATTGAAGCCGGACGCTCAGACGCCCGTAACGTTGCCTGTAAAAATGGAGAACGGCAAATGGGGCAGACCTGACGGTTCGCAGCATTGCCCAAACCGTCCTTATACAATCCGCCGCTGGAACCCCGCCACATGCGAGATCACTATAGATATAGTTGTCCATGAAGATGGTGTCGCTGCTTCATGGGCCATGAATGCAAAAATCGGCGATGTGGTTGGCATCTGCAATCCGGAAGGCCGCTTCTGGATTCCCAGGGGCAGTCAGTGGCTTCTGATGCTGACCGACATTACCGGTATTCCGGCTGTTGGTCGTGTTCTGGAAGAACTGCCGGAAGGGTTTCGAGCCATTGTACATGTGGAAGTTCCATCGGAGGATGATCGGCAGGTCATAGCCACCAAGGCTGATGCTTTGGTTACCTGGCACGCCTGTCATGGTTTGAAGCCAGAACGGCCTGGATATACGGAGTTGCCGCGTATTGCGCGCACGATCACGGAGCTGCCAGAGGGTTCCGGCTATATTTACATCGCCGGTGAAGCGCGGGCGGTTTCTGATTGCCGCAAGCATTTCCGCGATGTGCTTGGCTTCGACAAGAACCGTATTGACGCCATAGGCTACTGGATCGAAGGGCAGGCGCGAGTTTGAGTGTTGTTGTTTCGCCTCACGACGATAAGGAAGGAACGGGATTTGTTATCGGCAACACCAAGCGGCTGACCGGCCTGCTGCTTGGTCTTGCTATGCTCGTAGCTATTTCGCTCACAAGCCTCCTGTTCGGTGCGCGACCAATTTCAGTATGGACGGCGCTCGGTGCGTTGTTCTCGCCCGATATGCAGTTGATTGATCACATAGTGGTTCGTGACTATCGCCTGCCGCGCACCTTGCTCGGCCTGCTTTGCGGCGCGGCTTTCGGCGTGTCGGGCGCGCTGATACAGGCCGCGACGCGCAATCCTTTGGCCGATCCGGGCATTCTCGGCGTCAATGCAGGAGCCGCCTTTTTCGTGACGCTGGCGGTTGGGCTATTCGGCTTTCATTCCATTGACGCCTATCTCTGGTTCGCCTTTCTCGGCGCGATCCTTGTCACTCTTGCAGTTTACGTGCTCGGGGCAGCGGGCCGTGACGGTGCAACGCCGGTTCGGCTTGTGCTGGCCGGCGTCGCGCTGTCGGCCGTGCTTGGTGGGATTGGATCTGCGATCACTTTGCTTGATCCGCAAGCCTTCGATTCCATGCGCTTCTGGTCCATTGGCTCGGTTGCCGGAAGGAATATGGAGATTGTGGCAACGGTCGCTCCGTTCATAGGGATTGGGCTGGTGATTGCTTTGATTGCCGCCCGTTCTCTCAACGCCGTGGCGCTCGGTGACGATCTGGCTCGTTCGCTGGGTGCCAACATTCTACGCGCCCGGATACTGACCCTCATCGCCGTAACCCTTCTGGCTGGAGCCGGCACCGCCGCTTCCGGTCCGATCGGCTTCGTGGGCCTGATGGTCCCGCATGTGGTGCGGTGGTGTACCGGCCCGGATCAACGCTGGATCATCCCCATGACTATGATCTATGCGCCGGTGCTGCTGCTGGCTGCCGATATTGGCGGACGCCTGGTCCTGTTTCCGGGCGAACTGGAGGCCGGCATCGTCACCGCCTTCATTGGCGCTCCGGTGCTTATCCTGCTTGCACGTCGGAAGAAAGCGAGTGGGTTATGATAGCCGCCGTATCATCCCATCTCGATTTCGGCCGTTCCGTATACGTCCTGCGAAGTGTTGGTGGTCGTCTGTCGGCCCGGTTCGACAAGTTATCGATATTCACCGGTTTTGTGCTTGCTGTTATCGCACTCGGTATTGCCGGTCTTTCGCTGGCAAGCGGCAAGTATCCGGTCGCGTTGGCTGACGTGCTTGCCGCGCTCGCCGGTCGTGGCGACGACATGGTGCGAATGATCGTGGTGGAATGGCGTCTGCCGCGCGTGGCGCTGGCCTTCCTGCTCGGCGGCGCGCTCGCCATGAGCGGAGCGATCTTCCAGAGTCTCACCCGCAATCCGCTTGGTTCACCCGACATTATCGGCTTCTCGGCCGGCTCCTATACCGGCGCACTGGTGGTCATCCTGCTTCTGTCCGGCGGCTATTACGAGACGGCGGCTGGCGCGCTGATCGGCGGCATCGTCACGGCGATGGCCGTTTATCTTCTGGCCTATTGGCGCGGCGTGCAGGGTTTCCGCCTGATCGTCGTCGGCATCGGTGTGGCGGCGATGCTGTCGGCCTTCAACGCATGGATGATCCGCGAGGCAGATCTTCAGGTAGCCATGTCTGCTGCCATATGGGGCGCAGGCTCGCTCAACGGCCTCGGTTTCGAACAGCTGGCGCCGGTTGTGGGGGCCCTTGCCGTTATTACTCCGCTGACCCTCTTGCTTTCACGCCCGATGCGTCAGCTCGAAATGGGCGACGATGTGGCAAGAGCATCCGGTGTCAACGCCAACCGCACGCGGCTTGCCCTGATGGTTCTCGGCGTGGCGTTGACGGCAATCGTCACCGCCGCTGCCGGTCCGATCTCCTTCATCGCACTCGCCGCACCCCAGATCGCAAGGCGGCTGACCCGAGCCGCCGGTGTCGCTCTCATTCCATCCGCGCTGACGGGCGGTCTTCTGTTGCTTGCCGCCGACTGGGCCGCACAGCATGCTTTCGGCGTTCAGCTCCCCGTCGGCGTCATGACGGTCAGCATCGGCGGTCTCTACTTCATCTGGCTATTGATACGGGAGGGCCGTAAATGACCAATTCTCAATTCCGGTCTGGTCGCCTTCACGTCGACAACGTAACCCTGCGCTATGACGAGCGGACGATTTCCAGAGGCCTGTCCGTCTCGATCCCGGATGGTTCCTTCACCGTGATCGTCGGGCCGAACGCCTGCGGCAAGTCCACGCTGCTCAGGGCATTGTCCCGGCTGCTCGTGCCTTCCGCCGGACAGGTGATCCTCGACGGGAGCAGCATTTCCGATCTTGCCGCGAAAGAGGTTGCCCGCCGTCTCGGTCTGCTGCCACAGTCATCAATCGCACCGGACGGCATTACGGTCGCCGATCTGGTGGCGCGCGGCCGCTATCCGCATCAGTCCTTCTTCCGGCAATGGTCAAAGGGTGATGAGGAAGCCGTCATCGCCGCGATGGAGGCAACCCGCGTCACGGATCTTTCCGGCCGACAGATGGATGAACTGTCAGGAGGCCAGCGCCAGCGTGTCTGGATCGCAATGGTGCTGGCACAGGAAACGCCCATCCTGTTGCTCGACGAGCCGACTACCTTTCTCGATATCGCCCATCAGATCGAACTCATGGACCTGCTGGCCGATCTCAACCGTCAGGGTCGCACCATCGTCGCCGTGCTGCATGATCTCAACCATGCCTGCCGTTATGCCTCGCACCTGATCGCCATGAAGGACGGCATGATCGTCGCAGAAGGCAGGCCTTCAACCATCGTCACAGAACGGTTGGTTGAAGACGTGTTTGGCCTGCCATCCATCGTCATTCCCGATCCGATGTCAAATACCCCGCTGATCGTTCCGAAGGGGCGTGAAGTCCTGACTGGTTATCAGGCGATGGAGCGCTCCAAATCAGACTCCGGCGATTTTCGTTATGATCAGGGTGCAAGAAGTACCACACGAATTCGTCTTGATAGTAGAGCCTCTAACGGTCGGTGGAACCACCGTGATTGAACTGTCTGAGCAATCCGCACCGTTGGAATCGAGGAAGGGCTAAATGAAAGGAGCAGCAGCGTGACTGATCTGCTGAAGCGCTTCGCCGCCTATTATCGTCCGCATCGCGGCCTGTTCGCACTGGACTTCTCCTCGGCCGTTGCGGCTGGCCTCCTGGAACTGGCCTTTCCCGTCGCCGTGACGCTGTTCATCGACCGGCTCCTGCCAACGGGCCAGCTTGGTTTGATCGCGCTGGCTTCTGTTGGCCTGCTGCTCATCTATCTGGTCAATGCCGGCCTTCAGGTCATCGTCACCTATTGGGGCCATATGCTTGGTCTCAAGATCGAGACCGAGATGCGGCGGAAAGCCTTCGACCATCTGCAAAAGCTCTCCTTCGGCTTCTTCGACAACCAGAAGACCGGCCATCTGGTCGCGAGGCTGACCAAGGACCTCGAAGAGATTGGAGAAGTCGCCCATCACGGCCCGGAAGACCTGTTCATCGCCATCATGACGCTGATCGGCGCGTTCATCCTGATGATGTGGGTGCACGTACCGCTGGCGCTGATCACCGCGATCATCGTTCCGATCACGGCAATCGTCACCACGCTTTACGGCAAGCGGATGATGGCAAACTCCCATGCGCTGTTCGGCCGGATCGGCGAGTTCAATGCCCGCATCGAGGAGAATGTCGGCGGCATCCGCGTGGTGCAGGCTTTCACCAACGAGGATCATGAACGGGCACTGTTCGCGGAGAACAATCGCAATTATCTCACAACCAAGCTGGAGTTCTACAGGACGATGGCGGCATCCATGTCGCTGTCCTACCTGTCCATGCGTTTCGTGCAGGTGATTGTGATGCTGGCGGGCGCATGGTTCGTCGTGCGCGGCGAGCTGACCGCTGGCGGCTTCGTTGGGTTCCTGCTGCTGGTCGGCGTGTTCTTCCGTCCGATTGACAAGATCAACTCGATCATAGAGAGCTATCCGAAGGGCATCGCCGGCTTCCAGCGCTACACGCGGTTCCTCGATACAAGGCCGGACATTGCCGACCGACCGGACGCACGTTCCGTCGAGCGGCTGAACGGTGATATCGACTATCACGATGTTCGGTTCGGCTACAGCCTGGACAAGCCGGTATTCGAGGGCCTGCACCTTTCCATCAAGGCAGGAGAAACGATTGCCTTTGTCGGCCCGTCCGGTGCGGGCAAGACCACGATATGCTCGTTGCTGCCGCGTTTCTACGAGGTGACGGGCGGCGCGATCTTGATCGACGGCATCGACATCCGCGACATGACCTTGAAGTCGCTGCGCTCCAATATCGGCATCGTCCAGCAGGATGTCTTCCTGTTCGCTGGCACCATAAGAGAGAACATCGCTTATGGCCGGCTCGACGCTTCGGAAGCGGAGATTGCCGAAGCCGCCCGCCGCGCAAGGCTGGATGGTGTAATCGCATCGCTGCCTGCCGGTCTCGATACGATCATTGGCGAACGCGGCGTCAAGCTTTCAGGCGGGCAGAAGCAGCGTCTTGCCATAGCCCGGATATTCCTAAAGAACCCGCCGATCCTGATCCTTGATGAGGCGACTTCCGCACTCGATACCGAAACGGAGCGCGCCATCCAGCAGTCGCTTGCCGAACTGTCGCAGGGCCGCACCACATTGGTCATCGCGCACAGGCTTGCGACCATCGCCAATGCAGACCGGATCGTCGTGGTCGAGGACGGCCGGATTGCCGAAGAAGGAAGCCACGCGGAACTGATCGTCCGTAAGGACGGCCGCTACCGCCAGCTTCATGCCGCGCAGGGCAGCGACCGTTTCGCTGTCGCCAACGACCGGAATCCGTCCGTCGTGCCGCTTGCCGGCGAATGAAAAGGGAGGAAGATGAATGCGCCTGACCCGACAGTCGGAAATAGCCATCGATATTCTGGTCGCCTGTGCCCAGTCGCTGGACAGGGTAATTCTGACCGCCGATGCAGCACGCTCGGCACATACATCGAAGGATCATGCTGCTCATATTGTGAGGCTGCTTCTGCAATCCGGGTTTCTGTTCGCCGAGCGGGGCCGCTACGGCGGTATCGGTCTTGCAATTCCTGCAGAGGAAATTCTTCTTGGCGATGTGCTGCGTCACGTTCAGCCTGATCTCGTGCGTCATGCCCAGAATCGAGACAGCGATAACGGACGGCAGACGGGTGACGTTAATCCGGTGTTTGTCGCAATCGCGACTGTCGCCGAGACGACATTCCTCGACATAATGAACCGTTACAGCGTCGCTGATCTTGCTGCCAACAGAAAATCGAAGTCCTCAGCGAAGAAGAACAACAAAGCTGTTTCGCTCCCCTGCAACGTTTGTGAATTGATGCACAGGGCAGTGCATATGCCGCAGCATGGAACACAGACCGAGGCCTATGACAGTGGAAAGGCAATGGTTTCTACCCATGGGTGATCGCCAGCCGGAAATAGAAGCAACAGCCGAAATGGTTGAGCGTCCTGGTGTTCGGCCTGTTTCCGAAGAATTGATGCCGGTTATGTTCTCCCGTTCTGAAGTCGTGCTCTGGTTAATAGCCGGTCTTGCCGTCTTTCTCGCTCATGGAGGCATATGGCTGTGGCTGACGCGCGAACCGCCGATCGAGATGGCTGACAATGCCCCGCCGCCTGCAATCATGATCGAGCTTGCGCCAGAGCCTGAGGCCATAGAAACCGAGACGAATGAAATCACCGAGCAGGCCGAGAACGCACTCGAAGCCAAAAGCGAGGCAAAGGAACCGGTCGAGGAGCCACAGGAGGAAGCGCAACAGCCCGTGCCGGAAGATGCCCAGCCGGAAGAACCGAAGGAGGAAATAGCGGAAACCGAGCCTGAAATCACACCGGAGCCGGAAATCGATCCGGTCGAGCAGGAGATCGTCACGCAACTGGAAAACGTCGAGGTTCCGATTCCGGTCTTTCGACCAAAACCGACTGAAAAAGAAAAGCCGGTTGAGAAACCAAAGCCGAAAAAACAGGATATGGTGCAAAAGCCAAAACGAGAGAAGCCTGCGCCGAAATCAAAGGCATCCACACAGGCCTCCGCACAGGTCACACAATCGAACCGCAACGCGGCAAACCAGAGCACGGCGGCGATGGGCTTCGGTTCTGTGTCGCCGGCAAAATGGCAATCGCGGCTGATGGCACATCTGGAGCGGCGCAAGCGCTACCCTTCAGGGGCGCAGTCGAGAAGAGAGGAGGGAACGGCCTATGTCCGGTTCCGCATTGATGACGCTGGGAATGTGCTGTCGGCGTCACTGGCACGATCATCGGGCTTCCCGGAACTCGACAATGCTGTGGTTGATCTCGTGCGCCGTGCCTCGCCGGTGCCAGCGCCGCCTCCAGGTGTCAACAAGACCATTACAGCCCCGGTGCGCTTTACCGTCAGGTGAGCGGGCCGCCTATCTCATAAGATATGAAACGAAAGACACACAATGCCGTATAAGATTCCGACGTCCTCCATGT
Source organism: Ochrobactrum sp. Marseille-Q0166 (assembly GCF_014397025.1). Taxonomy (NCBI): domain Bacteria; kingdom Pseudomonadati; phylum Pseudomonadota; class Alphaproteobacteria; order Hyphomicrobiales; family Brucellaceae; genus Ochrobactrum; species Ochrobactrum sp. Marseille-Q0166. The sequence continues at coordinate 526,571 of NZ_JACJUO010000003.1, forward strand.
TCGCCTCTGTCATCGCAGCCCTCTTACTTTCCGCCGTGCCGACCTTCGCTCAGGAAGCGCAACCAACCGCCAAGGGCGACCGTACTCTTGCCGCCGCACCGGTGCAGGACGACAAAAAACCCGCCGTCTCTCTGCCGAATGGCGCGGCTTCCATTAACGAGGTCTATGGCGACTGGACTGTCAATTGCGCCATTGCCGATAACAGCAAGCGTTGCGGTTTCAGCCAGGAACAGGGCAATAGCCAGACCGGCCAGCGCCTCTTCGCCATAGACCTTCAGCCGCCGGCGGATGGACAGACCAGCGGCGTCCTGTTGCTGCCATTCGGCCTGCATCTGGACGACGGCGTGAAGCTCAAGCTAGACGAGCAGAACCTTGGCCAAGGTGCTCGGTTCTCGACCTGCGTTCCGTCCGGGTGCCTCGTGCCGATCAGCTTTCCGACCGTCGCAACCGATGCCATGAAGAAGGCCGGGAAGCTCATCATCACTGCCACGCGCAACGGCGGCGGCGAGGTTCCGACGTTCACCGTCTCCCTCAATGGTTTCTCCGCCGCCATCAACAGAGTGACGGAGCTGGCGAAGTAACCCGGTTCTTCAACCGGATTGGGATGCGCATTTCAGGAGTGAGCATAGAAGTATTCAGACAAACACATAGCCCGGACCGGAAGGGAGGACAGGATTGGAACTACGCCATCTTCAGTACATCGTCGCCAGCGCCCGCAATGGCAGTTTCAGCGCGGCCGCGAACGAACTCAATGTCAGGCAACCGATTGTCAGCAAACGGATCAAGGAAGTCGAGGACGAACTTGGCATTCCGCTGTTCGACCGTGCTTCGACCGGCGCGCGTCTGACCCCGAGCGGTGAGGAATTCATCATCAGTGCGAGGCGTATAGTGGAGGACGTTCAGCAACTCAAGGAGCGGGCCAAAGCGAGCAAGGCCGGTAAACTTGGCCGGGTTGTCGTGGGCTTTTACAAATCACTTTCCACCGGTCGTTTGCGCACGACCCTTCGTGAATTTCGCCAAGGCAATCCTTCCATCGACGTCGAGCTGGTGGAGATGCCCTATATCGAACTCAGAGCAGGAGTATTGGCGAGTGCTATAGATGTGGCGATCATCCTTGGAGAACCGGGCAGGGTTACTTTGCTGAATACTCTTGCACTCGGATCGGAGCAACTCGTTGCGGCGCTACCGGAGAACCATCGGCTTGCGGAAAAATCCATCATCTACTGGCCTGAACTGAAAGGTGAGCGCTTCCTCATTAGCTATCACGATCCGGGGCCAGATATTCGCAATATCCTACTTCGTCATCTGGCAGCGCCTTCCGATCATCCAGAGATCGTTACGAGGCGGTTGAGCCGTGAAAGTATTCTGAGCGAAGTTGGAATCGGGCAGGGGATCAGCCTGCAATGCGAGGCCATTTCAGGCATAACCGGGCTTGGCGTCGTTTACAGGCCGGTTCACGATGGAAGCGGCGCGACCCGGCTTGGCTACATCGCCTGCTGGAAGCCGGAGAACAGAAACCCGGTTCTCACAACATTTCTGGACGCTCTGAAGCCAAAAAGCTGATTCGGCTTGCGGCGTCGAAGTGACGTCGCGCCATGTGTTTTCCACACCGAGAGCGGCAAGTATTTTTTCGACCCTCTACGACCGCGTGCGAAGTCTGAAATAATCTTGTTGCGAAGGCGTAAATTGTGCCTTTCTTGATTGTCCCCGTCGCCATCCGACCGTGTTGCGGATGGCCGGAAGGGGACCATCATGACCGGGACGTTATCTTACGCGGGGCGCGGATGCTGCGCACGGCGCTCGGGCTGAACATCGCGCGCTATCTCGAAGATCCTGATATCGTCGAAGTGATGCTGAACCCAGACGGCCGCTTGTGGGTGGACCGCCTGAAGGAAGGCCTTGCCGATACCGGCGAGATTCTGTTGCCGGAAGACGGCGAGCGCATCGTGCGGCTGGTCGCCCACCATGTCGACGCAGAAGTCCATGCTGGCAATCCTCGCGTCTCGGCCGAACTGCCGGAAACCGGCGAGCGGTTCGAAGGGCTGTTGCCGCCTGTCGTCAAGGCCGCGACCTTCGCGATCCGCAAACCCGCCGTCGCCGTCTTCACCCTGTCGGATTACGTGGCGGGCGGGATCATGACACAGGCGCAGGCCGATGTTCTCAGGCTCGCCGTCGAAAAGCGCAAGAATATTCTGGTTGCGGGCGGGACCAGCACCGGCAAAACCACGCTCACCAATGCCCTTTTGTCGGAAGTCGCCAAAACGGCGGACCGTGTGGTGTTGATCGAGGATACGCGAGAACTGCAATGCGCTGCGCCCAATCTGGTCGCCATGCGGACTAAGGACGGCGTGGCCTCGCTCTCCGATCTCGTAAAATCGTCGCTGCGCCTGCGGCCCGACCGTATCCCTGTCGGCGAGGTGCGCGGCGCGGAAGCTCTTGATCTCCTGAAAGCATGGGGAACTGGCCATCCTGGCGGGATCGGCACGATCCACGCCAATACCGCGATTGGCGCGCTACGCCGGCTCGAACAGCTCGTGCAGGAAGTCGTGATTTCGGTCCCGCGTGCGCTGATCGCCGATACCATCGACGTGATCGCCGTTCTCTCCGGCCGCGGTTCCGCCCGCCGCCTTTCCGAAATCGCCCTCGTGGACGGCATCGATCCCGTCAGCGGCGATTACCGCACCCTCAACGCTCAACTTTCTTCCGACCGCCAACCCCACCCGAAAGGAGAATAGCAATGACCATGTTTGCTCTGTCCGCATCTTGCGGCCTTCGCCGTCTCCGCATCCGTTTTGCCCACGCGACAGCGCTTGTGACCGGCACGCTGCTGATGGCGGCTCCCGCCCGCGCTTCCGGCTCCTCCATGCCGTGGGAAGAACCGCTGCAACAGATTCTGGAATCGATCGAAGGCCCGGTCGCCAAGATCGTCGCCGTCATCATCATTATCGCCACCGGCCTTGCGCTTGCCTTCGGCGACACAGGCGGCGGTTTCCGCAAGCTGATCCAGATCGTCTTCGGTCTCAGCATCGCGTTCGCGGCTAGTTCCTTCTTCCTCAGCTTCTTCTCCTTCGGCGGCGGAGCGCTGGTCTGATGGAGGAAGATGTTCGCGGCTTCTTTGCGCCGGTTCACCGGGCGCTGACCGAACAGATATTGCTCGGCGGCGCACCGCGTGCCGTCGCCATCGTCAACGGCACGCTCGCCGGTGCGGTGGGCCTTGGCCTTCGCCTCTGGGTCGCCGGTCTGGTGATCTGGGCCATTGGCCATTTTGCCGCCGTCTGGGCGGCGCGGCGTGACGCGCAATTCGTGGACGTCGGCCGTCGCCATCTGCGCTATCCGGCGCATATGGGCGTGTGAGGAGAGCACCATGTTGAACCTCTCCGAATACAGAAAGAAGAATGCCGGTCTTGCCGACTTCCTGCCTTGGGCGGCGCTGATTGCTCCGGGCGTCGTCTTGAACAAGGACGGCTCATTCCAGCGCACCGCCCGTTTCCGTGGTCCCGATCTCGACAGCGCCACGCCATCCGAACTGGTTGGCACCACGGCAAGGCTCAACGGCGCGCTGCGCCGCCTCGGTTCCGGATGGGCGATCTTTGTCGAAGCGCAACGCAATCCGGCCACCGAATATCCCGCAAGCATTTTTGCCGACAGTGCATCGGCTCTACTGGACGTGGAGCGCCGAGAGCAATTCGAGGAAAGCGGCCTTCTTTACGAAAGCAGCTATTATCTCACCTTCGTCTGGTTGCCGCCGGCGCAAGAAGCTTCGCGCATGGAAGGCTGGCTTTACGAGGGCCGCGAATGCACCGGCGTCGATCCGCGCGAACTGCTGAAGAGTTTTATCGACCGCACCGACAGGCTGTTGTACCTGGTCGACGGTTTCGTGCCGGAAGTGGTGTGGCTCAATGATGCCGATACGCTGACCTATCTGCATTCCACCATATCGACCAAGCGCCACAAGGTCCGGGTTCCGGAAACGCCCATGCACCTCGACGCGCTGCTGGCCGACCAGCCGCTTGCCGGCGGGCTGGAGCCAAGATTGGGCGATTTCCATCTTCGCACCCTGACCGTGATCGGGTTCCCGACCGTAACGTTCCCCGGCATTCTCGACGATCTTAACCGGATCGCCTTTCCCTATCGCTGGTCGACGCGTGCGATCATGCTCGACAAGCTGGAGGCAACCCGGCTGGTGACGAAGATCAGGCGGCAATGGTTTGCCAAGAGAAAATCGGTTGCCGCAATCCTCAGGGAGGTGCTGACCAACGAGCAATCCGTTCTTCTGGATTCGGATGCGGCCAACAAAGCCCTTGATGCGGACGCAGCGCTTCAGGATCTCGGCTCCGATCAGGTTGGCGAAGCCTATGTGACCGCGACCGTCACGGTCTGGGACGCCGATCCGCGGATTGCCGACGAAAAGCTCCGTCTCGCGGAAAAGGTGATCCAGTCGCATGACTTCACGGCCATCGTGGAAACGGTCAACGCGATCGAGGCATGGATGGGCAGCATTCCCGGCCATGTCTATGCCAATGTCCGGCAACCGCCGATCAGCACGCTCAATCTGGCGCACATGATGCCGCTCTCGGCGGTCTGGGCCGGCCCGGAGAAAGACGAGCACCTCGACGCGCCGCCGCTGTTCTATGCCAAGACCGAAGGCGCGACGCCATTCCGGTTTTCATTGCACGTCGGGGAAGTGGGGCACACGATGGTTGTCGGCCCGACAGGTGCCGGCAAGAGCGTGTTGCTCGCCCTCATGGCCTTGCAGTTCCGGCGGTATCAGCGTTCACAGGTCTTCGCGTTCGATTTCGGCGGGTCGGTCCGCGCCGCCACGCTGGCCCTGCGCGGCGGCTGGCAGGATTTTGGCGGCTCGCTCTCCGACGACACGGCGCTTATGAATACCGTGTCGCTCCAGCCGTTCGCCGGTATCCACGACACGCCGGAACGGGCATGGGCGGCCGACTGGTTGGTGGATATTCTCAACCGCGAAGGCGTCGAGATCACCCCCGATGTCAAGGAACATCTCTGGACAGCGCTGACCTCTCTGGCGTCCGCGCCGGTCGTGGAACGGACCATCACCGGCCTGACCGTGCTGCTGCAATCGTCTGCGCTGAAACAGGCTTTGCGACCCTATTGCATCGGCGGTCCCTACGGCCGTCTTCTCGACGCGGAAATGGAATGGCTTGGCGAAGCGTCCGTGCAGGCGTTCGAGACCGAAGGGCTGATCGGAACGGGTGCTGCCCCGGCCGTTCTGTCCTACCTGTTCCACCGCATCGAGTCCCGTTTCGACGGCCGCCCGTCATTGCTCATCATTGACGAAGGCTGGCGGGCGCTGGACGACGGCGGGTTTGCCTCGAAAATCAAGGAATGGCTGAAGACGCTGCGCAAGAAGAATGTCGCCGTCGTTTTCTCCTCGCAATCGCTCGCCGACATCGAGGCGTCACCCATCGCGCCGGTCATTGTCGAAAGCTGCCCGACGCGCATCTTCCTCGCCAATGAGCGCGCCATCGAACCGCAGATCGCCACCGTCTATCGCCAGTTCGGCCTCAATGACCGGCAGATCGAAATCGTCGCCCGCGCCACGCCGAAGCGGGACTATTACTGCCAGTCCCGGCGCGGCAATCGCCTGTTCGAGCTTGGCCTTGGCCATATAGCTCTGGCGCTCTGCGCGTCGTCGGACAAGGCCGCCCATGCCCTGATCGACGCGCTCATGAAGGACGGCGCAAAGCCGTATTTCCTCGAAGCATGGCTGGAGGCCAACGCGCTTCGCTGGGCCGCCGATCTCATTCCCGACCTCACCAACGTCCTCGCCGGAACGTCCGGTGCGACCAGCTCCAACGAGGACGATCCTGCATGGGCAGACAATGCTCCCGTCACAAACGATCCATCATCCGAAGAGGAGTTTCCGTTATGAGGCATCTCGCCCGTTCTCCGCGTGCCCGTGCTCTCGTCTGCGCCGTCAGCGCGTTCGCCATCCTGTTTCCCGTCACCCTGCCGCTTGTCGTGATCCCGTTCACGCCGTCGCCGGCACTGGCGTGGAAGATCGTCTATGATCCGACGAATTATTCGCAGAACCTGCTTTCCGCCGCCCGCGCGCTGGAGCAGATCAACCATCAGGTGACGTCTCTCGCCAACGAGGCGCAGATGCTCATCAACCAGGCCAAAAACCTCACCAGCCTGCCGACCTCGCTCCTGTCGAAGATCGAAGGCAACTTTTCTCAGATGAAGTCGCTTCTGAACGAGGCGGACCAACTCGCCTACAACGTCCAGAACATTGAGACGCAGTTCAACGCCACCTATCGCGATTTTGCGACCAGTGACCGCACCGCCGCGCAACTGGTCTCTTCGGCGCAGCAGCGCTGGCAGCAATCGGTCTCGGCCTTCGAGCATTCGCTGAAGGCCGGAGCCGTCGCGGTCGGCAATATCGAGGGGACGCAACAACAGACCAGCGAGCTTGTCACCGCCAGCCAGTCTTCCGTCGGCGTGCTTCAGGCGACGCAGGCCGGCAACCAGCTTCTTGCGGTGCAGGCCAAGCAGATTTCCGACCTGACCGCCATGCTGGCGGCGCAGGGCCGTGCCAGCGCGCTCGAGCAATCCCGGCAGGCCGCAGCAGAGGAGCAGGCCCGCGAGCAGTTTTCCCGCTTCATGACGGGGACTGCCTACAGTTCGTCCAGCGTCCGCATGTTCCACGATTGAGGAGTAGGGACGTCATGGACACGAAGATCGCCGCCCGGATGATCGCCGTCTTCGCCGTTGGTGCAGGGCTGACCGCCGCCATCGCCGCCCTGCGAAACGATGAAGACCGGCCTGATGCGCAAGCCCCCCGCATCGCGCGCCCGGGCGGCGACCCTTCCTCTGTACCCGCCACAAGGCGAGAGCTTGTCCGTTGCCGCGACCTTGGCACGGCGGCGCTCGAAGACGTTGCCTGCCGCAAGGCATGGGCGGAAAACCGCCGCCGCTTCTTCCGGATCGACAAGCCGGCGCCACCGAAGCCGCAACAGCCCCCGCCGGAAACGGCTGGTAACGGGGACGACGCAATCAACAAGGAGACGGGCCGTGAATAATGTCGGCGTGATCGACCGTTTCCTCGAAACCTTCACCAGCTATATCGATTCAGGTTTCGGCCTGTTATCCGGTGAAGTGGCCTTCCTGACCTCGACGCTGATCGTCATCGACATCGTGCTTGCCGGTCTGTTCTGGGCGTGGGGCGCCGATGAGGACATTATCCAGCGGCTCGTGAAGAAGACCCTCTATATCGGCTTCTTCTCCTTCATCATCGGCAATTTCAACAATCTCGCCAAGATCGTTTTCGAGAGCTTTTCCGGGCTTGGCCTGAAGGCCGGCGGCTCCAGCCTGTCGGCATCCGAACTCCTTCAGCCTGGCCGGGTGGCACAGGTCGGGCTCGATGCCGGCGAGCCGATCCTGACCGCCGTGGGCGAACTGACCGGATACATCTCCTTCTTCGAAAACTTTATCCAGATCTTCGTGCTGCTTGTGGCATGGGTTGTGGTGCTGATCGCCTTCTTCATCCTGGCCATCCAGATTTTTGTCACCCTGATCGAGTTCAAGCTGACGACGCTTGCCGGTTTCGTACTGATCCCGTTCGCGCTTTTCAACAAGACGTCCTTCCTCGCCGAAAAGGTGCTCGGCAATATCGTCGCCTCCGGTGTGAAGATATTGGTTCTGGCCGTCATTGTTGGCATCGGCTCCGGCCTGTTCAGCGAGTTCACCGCCGGTTTCTCCGAACAGCCCACCATCAGCGAAGCCCTGTCGCTGGTTCTCGGTGCGCTCGCGCTGATGGGCCTGTCGATCTTCGGCACGGGCATTGCCACCGGCCTTGTCTCCGGTGCACCGCAGCTTGGCGCGGGTGCGGCGGTCGGGACCGGCCTTGCCGCCGCCGGTATCGGTGCTGCCGGCTTCATGGCTGCAAAGGCCGGTCTGGGTGTGGCAGGCGGTGCAATCTCCGGCGGCGCACGCGGTGGCGCTGCCCTGGCCGGTGGTGCAAGAACTGCCTACGGGTTGGGTGACGCTTCGGTCGGTACGACTGGAACGGGCGGTGGTGCTGCCGGTTTTGCCGGTGTCGCCAAGGCCGGTGCTGGCCTTGTCATGAACAAGGGAAGTGACGTGGCGAGCCGCGCCGGGGAATCCATGCGCTCCAGCTACCGTTCCGGTCAGGCTGCCGCATGGAAGGCGACGGGCGGAAAGAACGAGGTCAGTCCCGGCGGCGTTGGTGGTGGTGGTGCAGCCGCCAACGACGCGGACTATGCCGGATCGCAATCGTCCCAGGCCGTATCCGGCTCCGACATTTCTCCGCAATCCGCGCCCGATTGGGCGCAGCGGATGAAGCGCAACAGCACCATGCACCACGGCGTCAGTACCGCAGCCCACACGGTTCGTTCCGGCGATCACGGCGGCGGCTCCATGTCCGTCTCTCTCAATCAGGATGACAAATGATGACACTCTTCAAGCGTCCTTCCGTGCGCTATGCCCGCACGCCAGAACCCGAAACGCCTTATCAGCGTGCCGGGCAGGCATGGGATGATCGGATCGGCTCGGCCCGCGTGCAGGCGCGCAACTGGCGGCTCATGGCCTTTGGTTCTCTCTTCCTTGCCGGTGGTTTCGCATCCGCCCTTGTCTGGCAATCGACACGCGGCACGGTGGTTCCGTGGGTGGTGCAGATCGACAAATTCGGCGAGGCGCAAGCTACTGCGCCCGCCGTGGCCGACTACAAGCCGACTGACCCGCAGATCGCATGGCATCTGGCCCGCTTCATCGAGCAGGTTCGCTCCATTCCCGTTGATGCGGTGATCGTCCGGCAGAACTGGCTTCGCGCCTACGAGTTCACCACGGATCGCGGCGCGATCGCGCTCAATGATTACGCCCGCTCGAATGACCCGTTCACGAAAGTCGGCAAGACGCAGATCGCGGCGGAGATTTCCAGCGTCATCCGCGCCTCTCCGGACAGTTTTCGCATCGCATGGGTGGAACGCTCCTACGAGAACGGTCAGCTTTCCGGCACCGAACGCTGGACGGCCATCCTGACCGTCGTGATCCAGCAGGTGCGCACCGCCGAAAAACTCCGGGCCAATCCGCTCGGCGTCTATGTCAACGCAATCAACTGGTCGAAGGAAATGGGGCAATGAAGACGAATGGATCACGCATGAAGTCGAGCCGCGCGTCGGCAATGGTTCTGGCTTTGGTATCGGCAACCGCGCTTGCCGGTTGCGCGAAAAAGTACATTCCGCCGGAAATCAACTATGACGATGCGGCCCCGGCTATACGGACAACCGATCCGGTCGCGCCGGTGAAGGTGGTCGAGGTTCCCAAAACCCTGCCGTTGCCCGGCCAGTTGAAGCCGGTGGATGGCGGCAAGAAAACCGCTGAAGCGACCGACCCGAAGGCCCGGATCAGCGCCGCCAATGAGGCCGCCAGAATGCAGCCGGTTCGCGACGGCTTTATTAACGCCGTGCAGGTCTATCCGTTCTCGGCGGGTGCTCTCTATCAGGTCTATGCCGCTCCCGGTCAGGTGACGGATGTTGCGCTTCAGCCCGGAGAAACCCTTGTCGGTTCCGGCCCGGTCGCGGCCGGCGACACCGTGCGCTGGATCATCGGCGATACCGAAAGCGGTTCGGGTGCCACCAAGCAGGTCCATATCCTCGTGAAGCCGACGCGGCCGGATCTTCAGACCAACCTTGTCATCAACACCAACCTGCGCACCTATCACCTGGAACTGCGCTCGACGGAGAAGACCTATATGGCGTCCGTCTCGTGGCAATATCCCGCCGACCAGCTCATTGCCCTGCGCCGCCAGAATGCGAAGGCAGCGGAAACACAGGCCGTCGCGTCCGGCGTCGACATATCGAAGATCAACTTCCGCTATCGTATCGAGGGCGATGCAGCACCGTGGCGGCCGCTGCGCGCGTTCGATGATGGCGCAAAAGTCTATATCGAGTTTCCGTCCGGCATCGGACAGGGGGAAATGCCGCCGCTCTTCGTCATCGGCGGATCGGGCAGTTCCGAACTGGTCAACTACCGCGCCCGCCAGAACTATTATGTCGTGGATCGGCTCTTTGCCGCCGCGGAACTCCGGCTTGGCGACAAGGACACGCAGAAGCGCGTTCGTATCGTCCGCACCGATGGCCGGCCGGCGGCGAAACGCACGGCGCTGTTTTCCTCTGGGGGCGACCGATGAGCGGACAGGCACCATCACCGCAAACGGACATTGCCGCGCAATTGCGCCTGCGGCCCGAACCGCCGCGTGTCACGCGGCTTTCGCGGAAAATCCTGATCGGAGCCGGCGGCGTTGCGGGCATCGCCATTGCTGGCGCTCTGCTTTGGGCGCTCGACACGAGCCGTCGCAGCAGCCAGCCCGCGACGGAACTCTACAAAGTGGACAGCAAGACTCCGGCCGATGGGCTGGCCGGTCTGCCGAAGGACTATACCAACATCCCCAAACTTGGTCCGGCACTTCCCGGCGACCTCGGTCGTCCGATCCTGCGGGCGCAGGAACAGGGCAAGCCGGTTGCAGCACCAGCAATCCAGATGCCGCGTGTCGATCCGGACGAACAGCGCCGGCTTGCCGAGATCGAGGCGGCGCGACTGGCAAAACTCTTCACCGATAGCCGGGGAGAGAGGACGGCCGACAATCAGCAGGTCGCATCCGTGGCCGGAACGAACGCTGACGCGGCCAACGGCCTCAATCTTCCGGCCGAAACCCCGCCGCTCGATTCCGGTTCGGCGCAGAACATGCAGGATCGCAAACTTGCCTTCGTCAACGCCGAAGCCGATCGCCGCACCGTCAGCGCCGACCGGGTGCAGGAGAAGGCGTCGCCCTACATCGTGCAGGCAGGAACCGTGATTGCCGCCGCGCTGATGACCGGCATCAAGTCCGATCTTCCCGGCCAGATCACCGCGCAGGTCACGGAACACGTCTATGACAGTCCGACCGGGAGGCATCTGCTCATCCCGCAAGGCTCCCGCCTGATCGGCCAGTATGACAGCCAGGTCGCGTTTGGCCAGAGCCGCGTGCTTCTGGTGTGGAACCGGCTCATCATGCCGGACGGCACATCCATCGTGCTCGAACGCCTTCAGGGTGCCGATCCCCAAGGCTTCTCCGGTCTTGAGGATGGCGTCGATCATCATTGGGGGCAACTGTTCAAGGCGGCCGCGCTCTCGACGCTGCTTGGCATCGGAACCGAGATCGGTTCCAGCAATGACGAGAACGAGATTGCCAAGGCGATCCGCGAGAGTGCGCAGGACACCGCTGCGGATGTCGGGCAGCAGATTGTGCGCCGCCAGCTCAATATTCAGCCGACGCTTACCATCCGGCCGGGGTTCCCGGTGCGCGTAATTGTTCAGCGGGATTTACTCATGCAGGTATACGGCGCGGCGAAGGAGCCAACATGACAAAGCTGAAGCTCTCCATCATTCATGACGGCCAGTAAAAATCACCGTGGAGCTTCCGGCAGAGGTGTTCAAGGACTTGCAGACATACTGCCAGATTTTAGCCCGCAACGCCAGTGGCACCGCCATACCACCCGATCCGACCAAGCTCATTGTTCCGATGCTTTAGCGGTTTATGGCCGCCGACAATGGTTTTCGGAAGGCCAGGTTACAGAGCGGTAGCTTGGCTTGACCTCTCACTCATCCATTAGGATCGAAAAGAAGTTACTAGCTAAAATCACCTTGATCATTTCGTCGGTCATAGTAGCTTTCGACGTCCGGATTTCGGCTGCTCTGGCGCTGAGGATTTCTCGTTGGAATCTGAGTTTGTTACTTTATGTGCGCCTGAAGAGCTTAAATAAAAGTTCTATCGAGATTGATGGGTTAAGTGATAAAAGGAACGTGGCTTACAGCTACAGTGCGGAACAATATCGTAACTGTGGTTCTGTAATTCAGCGAGAGGGGGACGGAAATTTTCAATCTACTTATGTTTAACGCCGATTGGACTTCAGGGAGAGTTACTGTTCCTGTCGGTCGGATGTTCGAATATACGGAAGCGCATATTGTCGAACAGTTCAGGCTGAACAACGCCCCGCTCATCGACAGGCTTACGGCTCTGCCCTGCGTTTTCTGTGAGGAGGGTACTGAAGATGAAGCCGCATATGTTGGGCAGATCAATCGAGCCCGGATCGTTGGAGGTGAAGTCTCACTCGAAATCAGTTTCGACGCCGATGTTCCAAGTCTGACTAACTCATTGCTTTATAATAATCGAGCTGAACTCGATATGCCCAGGGATTTCGAATTCTCCCGTAACCACTGGGCGGTAAAAGAGGTCGATTTATATCGATTTTTGCTTAGGCAGGTACGGCCCCGGCGTCAGCGGCCAACCGTTTTTTCATTAGCTGAGCATGAAAATTTAGACCCACACCTTGCGTCAGCTATGATGCCCTTCGATGCTGGGTTCACCCCCGTTTTCGATGCAATCCGAGGCGCAGCTGAAGGAGTGGGCCTTCGCTGCCGACGAGCAGACGATATCTGGGAAAATGCGTCAATCATCCAAGATGTCGTTTCCCTAATTGACCGCTCTCGCATCGTAATCTGCGATTGCTCAGGACGTAATCCGAATGTCTTTTACGAAGCGGGGATTGCACATACCTTGGGTCGAGAGGTTATTCTGATCGCACAGAGCGACCACGATATCCCGTTCGATCTTCGTCATCTCCGATATGTTCGCTATCTCAACAATGAACAAGGTCGAGCCGAGTTGTCAGCTACTCTACGAGCGCGGATACAAACAATAATCGGCCATTAAACGGCATGTGTGGGGCGCAAGATGCATATAGCGGGTGGATTGTATCATGAACTATGCGAAACGCCGAAGTGGCATGCCCAGTTTGGTTCGGGCGGCCGCGCAGCGGCGGCGGTCAGTTCTCTTTCGCCTGGGAGCACTCTCCACACTTATGTCCGAGACGATAACTGCCCCGCATTGGACAAGCTTTCCTCACTTGGAGTGAGGGTATCTTGCAGCCATTCTAACATCGCTATCGCCTTCGCGTATTTTCATCCATTGTCTCAACCGCACATCGAGCCATCACCTGGGTCCATTCCCCGGCAGCCTCCTATCCACGTTTCCGGGAACGCAGTACTGAGGTTCGGTTTCCTTGAAGGATCCGCCATTGTGCAAGCCGAGCAGGCGATTTACGATCCCCAGACAGCTTATCGTCCGGAGCCGTTTGGGGAAAATGGCTCAACGGCAAAGCGACTAGCATTGGTAATGAACGAGCTAGAACTCTGCCGCTACATGGGGTGTGCTGACTTGACGACTGCTGTCGCGAATGCCGCGGCCGATAGCGATCAGGAAACTCTTATCGTGGTCAAGAGAGGCGTGAGGGGGGTGACCGTTTATGAGCGTAATGCCGCGCCAGTCGACATACCCGCATATTACTCCACGCGTGTCTTCAAAATCGGAACCGGAGATGTTTTCAGCGCGGTATTTGCGCACCATTGGGGAGAAGCCGGCATGTCAGCAGTTGCTGCAGCGGACCTAGCCTCCCGCTCAGTGTCAGCATACTGTGAGACAATGAGCCTTCCGGTAAAGCCTCACCTGCTCGATAGCCGAGAGCCATTAACAGGAAAGGCGCCGAGCCAAGTTGTCCTGTATGGCTCACCATCTACGATCGGGAGGCGGTACACGCTAGAAGAAGCTCGTTTTCGGCTGAAAGAACTGGGCATAAAAGTTTTCGCCCCCCAACTCGATGATAGCCCTGGGCATCGAATCGTCGAAAATGCCTCACTGGTCATTGTCGCGGACGGCCTAAAATCGTCAGATATTTGCCGATTATGTGCAACCCAAGCGTATTCCACTATAATTATATTAGACGAAGAACGACGGCTTGATATTAAGTCGCTCACTGATTTTGGCGCTACAATTACATCTGACTTTGCATCTGCTTTATACCACGCTTCCTGGCCGCCCCATCACCTTGTAAACGGAATAGTTGCAACAACGCACAATTTGTGAGACTTCTGGTTCACTACTCTGGGGGGAGTTATCGCTCATGTCGGACGTTTACATTGTCTATTCGCGTGAAGACGTCCAGCAAGCTGAGAAATTAGTGAATATTCTTTCCACCCGGTGGGATGTCTGGTGGGACGACAAGATCGTCGGCGACTTTTCGACTGTCATCGAGCGTGAGATTCAAAACACAAAATGCGTTGTTCCGCTTTGGTCTCCCGCGGCAAAGGACAACAGCAATGTCAAGGATGAACTTCGTCTTGCAGAACAATATTCGATTCCGATCATTCCAGCGAAGATAATCCCTACGAACGCGCCATATGGGTTCAATGGATACAGCGCGGTCGATCTTCTGAGCTGGAACGGAGAAGCAGATCATTCAGGCGTCCAGCACCTGCGGCGCAAAATCTCAAGCGTCGTCCCCCCAAGAGCGGCGCCGACTCGTCCGTCCGCCATCGCAGCGGGTAAGGTCACCCTCCCAACCCTGTTTCTTTCCGTGTCGTCACACGAGACACAACTCGTCCCCATCGAGGCTCTTCAAGCGCTTCGTGTCTTTGGAGCACCAACGATCCTAGTCTCGGCCTACGACTTGTTCCCGTCTCGGCGTCCCCGAGGTGTTCAGCAGGAGCTTAAACGTCTCCGGGCACAAGGCGGATTTGTCCTTGTTGATTCAGGCAATTATGAAGCGACCCGACGCGACGACGACAGCTGGAAGCCTGAGGATTTTGCGTTAGCGTTGGAGGGAATACCACACGACTGGGCCTATTGCTTCGACGAGATGAAGCCTTCAAGGGACAAGAAGCGAGCCGTTCGTCAAGTCATCGCTGCGGTCGAACGAGACAGAAAATTCACAAAAGCACCAGTCCTGCCAATTATTCATGCTCCCGCCATGCCGTCGAAGGGATATGACCTTAGCACCTTCCCTGACGTGGTGCGAGAAGTGGCCGACCAACTCCAACCCCCGATGATTGCGGTGGCAGAGCGTGAGTTAGGCCGAGGCTTGATCCAGCGCGCCCAGACCATGAGACGTATTCGGAACGAGCTGGATCGATTGTCATTCTATCAACCGATACATCTTTTAGGCACAGGAAACCCCTGGAGTATTGCTGTTCTAACAGCAGCCGGAGCGGACAGCTTCGATGGCTTAGAATGGTGCCGCTTTGCCGTCGATAGACAACAACATCGATTAAATCACTATCAGCATTTTGATTTTTTCGCATACCAGGCACAGATGGCGGCCTCGCCAATTACTGTTTCAGCGCTCTCTGATGACAACATCGATTATGCAGGAAAAGTTGCATTCCATAACTTGGATTACTATCGAGATCTTACTAGTGACTTGCAAACGGCTGCGTTGACAAACCGCTTGGAAGCGTTTGCAGTTGGCCTGCTGGGACAATCCAATTCTAAACAACTTAGGGATCAAATGCCGGAATTATTCAGATGAGAACCGATGCTGATCGGCTACAATACGCCGTTGCCGCGATATGCCCTGACATTGAGGCTAGAGCTAAGCGCACTGATATGGCTCTCAGTGAACGGAATTTGTGGTGGGAGCTCTCGTGCTGCCTACTTAGTAGTCAGGTGCCGTATGGGCTTGCCGTAGCTACCGCTGATGCCTTGGATGAACGGCAGCTTCTCCTGAACACGTCGGTGTCCCAAGCCGAACTAGCAGATGAGATATTCGGAATCCTTCGCCAGCCTGTCTTGGTAAACGGCTCCCTCCGTAGCTATCGCTTTCCTGGATCGAAATCGGTCCAGTTGGCCTCCGCGCGTGCGTCTGTTTCCCAGAAATGTGGTGACCTCTGCTCTCTGATGAACGCGTTCGGAAACGCTGCATCCGCTCGCGCTTGGCTTGTGTCGAACGTTTCAGGAATCGGGCCAAAGCAAGCGAGTATGTTCCTAAGAAACGCTGGGATCAGCTACGATCTTGCAGTCTTGGATCGCCATGTACTCAATTACATGACAGTGATTGGGCTTTATAATGGCGCTGAACGAGCCATTCCGAAGCTTTCACAGTATCACAGACACGAAAATTCACTGATCTCGCATGCTAACGGGCTCGGATTCGCAGTCGGGCTGCTGGATTGGGCAATCTGGATAGTCATGCGCGTTGCAGGTTCTCGAGACACGGAGCGCGCGTCAGCATGAGCATTGTCACTCTCGTTTCCGGTGGCCTCGATTCCACGCTCGTCGCCTACCTCGCAAAAGAGGAAGGAATCCAGCAATACCCTCTTTTCATCGACTACGGGCAACGATCTCGGGATAGGGAATTCGCGGCGTGCAAATTGGCAATGGGCAAGTTGCAGCTACCAGATTTGGAAGTAGCCGAGCTGTCGGGCTATGGGCGCCTTATCAAATCTGGTTTGACCGATGCGAAACAACGCGTGCTGGAGGATGCCTTTACGCCCGGCCGCAATCTGCTGTTTCTGCTTGTGGCATCGGCCTACGCGTTCCAGCGTGATGCTGATGCTATCTCGATCGGGCTGCTCCATGAAGAGACTAGCCTGTTTCCCGATCAGACCACGGCATTCTTGCAGCAGGCCGAGGCGATGATCGCACGCAGCATGGGGCGAGAGATAAAGGTCCTTGCGCCGCTCTCTTCTTTCCACAAGCAGGAAGTCATAGAGCTCGCCGCCCTAAAGGGGATTGAGGGCACGTATTCATGCCATCTTGGCGATGAGGTTCCTTGCGGAGCGTGCATCGCATGTAATGAATTCAAGGCTGAGGGGGTCTAACATGGGCGGTGGAAGCAGCGGCAGCTGGAGCAGATTAGGGGACATACGATCGCTGGAGGAGAAGGCCAAAGCTGCTCTCCAGGGCGGCAAACGCAACGTCTTTATTAGCTTTGCAACGGAGGACATGAACGAAGTTAATCTACTACGTGCGCATGCGAAGAACGAGAACAGCGATATAGAGTTTAACGATCACTCTGTTCGCGAGCCGTATGACAGCGAACGTGCCGAATACATCAAACAAAAGATCAGCGAGCGAATATCGAGATCTTCGGTTTGCGTTGTCTACATCTCCGACAATACCGCGCAAAGCCGATGGGTGACGTGGGAAGTCGAGACCAGCCTCGCTCTCGGAAAAAAAGTGGTTGCAGTTCATCCAAAAGGCGGGGCGCCCCGACAGAACCCGTCTTGGGTCGCGAAGTATGGCGTAAAAGTTGTTCAATGGAATAAACTAGCCGAAGAGTTGAAATAGCCGCGACGCGATCATGTACTGGAGATCCAACGATATGGAGCCTGAAAAATTTCCTGCATTGTACCGTTCCGCAGATGGATCGTCCGCAGACGCTCAGAGCACCTATCTCTGGCTTATCCGGTTACAATATTTTTTTCTCACCGTCGCTGCCACGATATCCATGTGGTTCGGAAATTCGCCTGACCTATACATCCTGTATGCATTAGTTTTGGCGGCATCGACAGGGCTGCTGCTCTATATGGCGGTCCAAAAGCCCGAAAAAGAATGGTATGGTTGCCGTGCGCTGGCGGAGTCGATCAAGACATCGACCTGGCGCTACATGATGCGTGCAGAACCCTTCGAGGATGCCCCTAAACTCTCAGCGGTGGCCGAAAAATTTTCGGATTTTCTGAAGGCGATCCTAGACGCCAACAGCCACGTGCGCGACTCGATTAGCCGCAGGCCCGTAACCGGCGATCAGATTACCACCGAAATGGACACCGTGCGTGCTCTCCCCCTGGCAGACCGTGTTCAAAAGTATCTTACAGATCGGATCACGGACCAACGTGAATGGTATGTTGCTAAAGTTAGGTGGAACAGGGGACGTTTTCGTCTTTGGATCGCCATCTCCGTGATTGTGCAGGGTATCGCAATAGCGTTAGCTCTCGTTCGGATTCGCCATGATCCAGCGTGGATGATATGGCCAACCGAACCATTACTTGTCATGGCCTCTTCCGCGATAGGTTGGATTCAACTGAAGAAGTTCAACGAGCTTGCTTCGGCCTATAGCCTTACAGCTCACGAAATTGGCATCCTGCAAACCCGACTTGTAACGATCGACTCTGAAGAGAAATTTTCAGCCTTCGTGAATGAGGCCGAACGCGCGTTTTCACGCGAACATACCCAGTGGGTAGCGCGGCAGATCGAGAACGTGCCTTGATTCAATCTTGTAATCAAAGCTTAAGTCACCTGATAAAGAAAAACGGCGCGAGCTGGCTACTTAATGCGATGATGCTACTAACTGTCACCATTTTCGGGTCGGAGGTAAGTAGCTAACTCGGATGGCGTCCGCTCTACTAATCGCAGGAATCGGGTGTTGCGAGCCCCCGCAACCAATTCCCCAGAACATAAAACAGATATTATCCCAGCCGCGAAGACTTCATCTTCAATGGCGATCGTAGCGCGTCGTCCTGCCCAACATAATCTGAAGGGTAAGGAGGATAAGTAAGCGAGTGAGTATCGATTACCCGACCAACGGGGCAATGCCTGACCCCGCAACCAACAATACTAACAAACCCGTAGCACTAGCCGCGGGTTTTGTTGTTTTTATAGCCCTTCCAATGGTTTGACGCTCCACCCAGTTGAGGATCGTGCCCAGTTCGCCGTGAAGCCTCGCGTAAATCTCGCCCCGTTTTGCGCCGGGCCACAACACGATCTTCTCGTGCAGGCCGCGCAATGTCTCCGCCGCTTCCTTGCAACGGAGTCAGATCAAAATCATTTTGTCGTCCTACCTACCGCCAGACCCCAGATGTCATTATCCCGTAAACCGATGGAATACTCTACGCCATGAGTTATGGATAGTTGACGAACAAAACATGAACAAGTATCCTTGCGTTCATGGTGAAAAAGAGCCTTCAGGATAAACTTGCCATCTTATCGGATGCGGCAAAATACGATGCATCTTGTGCGTCAAGCGGTGGTGAGAGACGCGATGCAAGGAGGGGTGGTGTCGGATCGTCGGGAGGGGTAGGGATTTGCCATGCGTACACGCCGGATGGGCGCTGTATCAGCCTGCTGAAAATTCTTATGACCAATTTCTGCATCTTCGACTGTGCCTATTGCATAAACCGGGTCAGCTCCAACGTGGAACGGGCGCGGTTCTCAGTCGAGGAAGTTGTCTCGCTCACGCTGGAGTTTTATCGGCGCAATTACATTGAGGGCCTGTTCTTGTCTTCGGGCATCATCAAGTCATCCGACCAGACCATGTCTGATATGGTGCGCATCGCGCGGACACTGAGGGAGGATCATGGCTTCCACGGCTATATCCATCTCAAGACGATTCCCGATGCCAGTCCGGAGTTGATCCGGGAAGCCGGGGTTTGGGCTGATCGGCTATCGATTAATGTCGAATTGCCGGAGGACGCAAGTGTGCGCAAATTCGCGCCGGAAAAACGTCCTGAAACCATCCGCGGTGCGATGGCACAGGTACGTCTCGAAGGTGAGGCAGCAAAAGATAAGACCCATACCGGGCGCAAGCCGCGTCGGTTTGCACCGGCCGGGCAAAGCACGCAGATGATCATCGGCGCGGATGGGGCAGACGATGTGACCATTCTTAAAATGTCAACACGGCTTTACAGTGGTTACAAGCTGCGTCGGGTTTATTATTCGGCGTTCTCCCCGATCCCGGATGCCTCGGCGGCTCTACCTCTGATCCAGCCTCCGCTTCTGCGTGAACACCGCCTATATCAGGCAGATTGGCTTTTGCGCTTTTATGGTTTTACCGCCGAGGAAATCGCCACCGGCACGACGGCAGGGCATCTCGATCTGGAACTTGACCCAAAACTTGCCTGGGCCATGCAGCATCGTGGCCTGTTTCCTTTGGATGTAAACCGTGCAAGTCGTGAATTGCTGTTGCGTGTTCCGGGTTTTGGCACACGGACTGTGGATCGCATAATCGTTGCCCGCCGGAATTGCGGTTTAAGATACGAGGATTTGTTGCGGATAGGGGCCAACATGAACAAGGCACGCCCCTTTATCCTAGCACCTGGATGGTCGCCGGGGCGGCTCATCGATAACGTTGATTTACGCGCACGATTTGCACCTCCCGCTGAGCAACTGCGGTTATTATGATCTATTCCGTTAAACTACCCGACCGCGGCACCTTCGATGCATGGCGGGAGATGGCGCGCATCGCGATATCACATGGTATTGAGCCAAATGATATCGATTGGAGCGGAGCGGGCGGATTGTTTGAGGAAATGCCGCTCCCCAACGCACCTGGTGAACATCGTATAAGTGTTACGCGGGGGTTTTTGAAACTTGCGCAGTCAGTCATATGGCATTCGAATCCGGAACGGTTCAGACTGCTCTATCAGGCGTTATGGCGGCTTGACTGCAACGCGGGAGACCCTTTGAGCCAGGCTGACCCGCTTGGGCGGCAATTGCATCTCATGGCAAAATCGGTTGGCCGCGATATCCACAAGATGCATGCTTTCGTACGGTTTCGCGAATTACCTGAGACTGGGTTGCGTCGTCGCTTTGCAGCCTGGTTTGAGCCGGAGCATAATATAGTCGAGCCGGGTAGTTTCTTTTTCGCAAAGCGTTTCGCGGATATGGACTGGGTGATCGCCACGCCAAGGCTTACAGCTCGATTTGAGGCTGGCAGACTTAGTTACCATCCAGGCAGTACACGTCCAGACTTATCGGAAGATGCCACCGAAACGCTTTGGGGCACCTATTTCGCCAACATCTTCAATCCAGCACGGGTAAAGCTGAATGCGATGCGCTCTGAAATGCCGAAGAAGTATTGGAAGAACCTGCCCGAAACGCGCCTGATTCCGGATATGTTACGAGATGCCGAGGCGCGGGTAGAGCGAATGCGCGTGGCTGCAGAAACGTCACCGGCGGCTGGCGCAGTGGCGATTTCGACCCGTTATCGCGCTGCAATGCCGCAAGCGCCAGAATTCCCTCAGACAATGATCGAAGCGCGAGCGGCTTCCGGACATTGTCGTCGATGTGGATTATGCGAGGCCTCAACCCAGACTGTTTGGGGTGAGGGCGCGGAAGACGCTAAGCTCATGGTTGTAGGAGAACAGCCGGGTGATCGTGAGGATCTTGAAGGTCGGCCTTTCGTAGGTCCGGCAGGTCACCTCTTGCGTGAAACCATGGTTGCTGCAGGAGTGGAAGTCGAGCAGACATGGCTGACCAATGCAGTTAAGCACTTCAAGTTCGCGCCGCGCGGCAAGCGTCGCCTGCATCAAAATCCCGACCGGAACGAAATTATGCATTGTCGCTGGTGGCTGGGGCTCGAATTGGCTTTCATTCGTCCACGAATGGTGATGGCGCTCGGAGCGTCTGCGGCTTTCGCGCTAACAAATAATGACGCTCCACTGACGTCCCGGCGAGGGAAAGTGGAAACTGGCTTACACGGTGGACCGGTAATGGTTTCCTGGCATCCTTCCTATATTTTGCGACTATCTGACCAAGTCATGAGCGAACGGACGAGACGTGAATTGATCACAGATATTACTCACGCAGCGCGGATTGCGGTGGCCGATTGATCCGTGAATGTTTTTGCATCACTCCATAAGATCGCCCTGAATCCCAATCATGTTTGGGGTCAGAAGAGATCAATAAAAGGAAGCCGCCGACGCGTTCGGTGTGTTAGCTCACTTATAGCAGTGGCCATTGCTGCTCCAATGTCGGCACTTGCCGTAATTCCCTGAACGAAAGGTTGGTCGTGCATCAGATATGGCAGCGCGCCGAACGCAATCTTGCCACATGCAATGTCCGGTGCCAGCAGAGTGTAGTCGTCTGCCACGTCCGGAATATCCTCTCCAACCGAAACAAGTTGCCGACGCAGTGACGGAAATGGCAGGTCCTTCGTCTTGAGTGGCTTCTGGCCACGAGCGTCGATGAACACGTCGAATGTCCGCATTTGTGAGCCAATGGCGATGACGGTATGATCCTCCCTTACGTCCATGTCGTAATCGTGCCCAAGTTCGAGGACATCTATTAGGCTGGCCTTGCGCAGCGCCAGTAGTCTGCGGATCGATTCCGAAGGGATTGCGGCATAGTTGTCGACGAAGACCTTGCAGAGTCCTGTATCAAAACGCTCGCGGTCCTCTTCATTGAGATGCGGGACGATCTCCTGCACGACCTCGTGCAGACGGAGGATTGTATAGCGCCAGGGTACGGTATGCTTCTCTTGCTTGTTGAGCTCGACTTCTTTGAGATTGTATTCTGCCCAGCGGAACGCATCATGGTTTTGCCGGTCAGCAAAGTAGGCGTCTGCGAAGCTGTCAGCGTCAAGCTTTGAAAGCGAAACACGCTCGCTCCAGGCTGGATCGGCGTCCTCGATTTCGCGCGCGACCAGGGCAAATATCCTGTCAAGCAAACCATTGACACCCCGCTCGATCTCTCTGTTGATCGCGTGATCTGTGGCGATCTGCAAGGGCTCATACGGGATCGGGCAATAAAAATCCGCTTCTGGCAGGATGCCAGAACGGGACATAAGCGTTATCACCAGACCTTTACTGTCCGGGTCAAGGTCGAAGCGCAGGTTGTCGTTATCCTCCTCAATGAAGCTTCCATGTTGGGCAACGACCGCCATTGCTGCGTCGATGGCGCTAAGTGATGTTCCCATAATACCCACTTTACACGCAGGTATCCTAGCTTCGATCAGTCCAGACCAAGGGCTGGGAAAATAACTGCGCGTTGCCTTTTCATCATCGGGCCAGACGTGGCCGGTGGCGATGACGACGAGATCGAAGAGTTTCGAAACCAGCTGGCCTGCAGACCAGAGCTTTACACCATTGGTGGTGGCTTCGATATCCGTGACCTCGCTGGATTCGTGCACTTCGACTGCAAATCCTGTTCGACGCGCTGCCTCGACAAGAGCCAGAAACTGATCCCGGAAATATTCGCCCAGCAGTATGCGAGGCAGGAATTGTCGATCATGAAGACCTTCCTTGTCGACCAGGTATCGAGCGAGACGCGTCTCATCCTGCTCGCGCAGCCAGTCCAGATAGGTCGATGTAATCGGCGGTATCTCGATGCTGGCGATGTTGGCAAGCATCATCCGGCTGTTGTCATCGTCATTATAAGGCATGCCTACGCCAGCTTCGTCTTCCTTCTCGTAGATCGAGATGGACATTGGCTCTGCGAATTTGAGCAGCGAAAAGAAAGTATAGATCCCGGTCGGACCGGTGCCGACGATAGCAATGTTCTTCATGGGCGATTACCAATTGCTCCACATTCCAATACGCGCAGTAAACGGCCCGGCTGGGCCGGGCCACTTGTGTTTGCACTTCGAACATATCTTCACATCAATTGTATGCTGCGAGATCAGAGCTTGACGGTATCTTCACGCGCCCATAAGCGGAGCTTACGGCAAGACGCGACGAAATCGGTGGCCGCCCTTGCATTCTCGAGTGGGATCAGCCCTTCGTCCATTTCGGGCTCGATACCGGCCTGGGCGAGCAGCGGCATTGCGCCTGCGGTAAAGCCAATGAACTTGCAGTGGGCAAAAGCGTCTGCAACAAAGTCTCTTGCAGTGGACTCGCCGATGAGCCGGTTGGCCGCTTCTTTAGATAACACAAGCGCTACAGCATCAAACAATACGGATGGACCACCGTCAATCATATGGTCGGCCTCCATCCAATCGCCGCTGGATGCTTCGAAACCTCCGACCGTCGGCGCAACCAGTTCTACCATCCCGCCTTCCTTCTCCGCGGCGTGCCGCATATCCTTGAGCACCTGCGCATCCGTGCCATCGGCGATAAGCACGCCGATCTTTCTGCCCTTGAAGCTGCCGGGTCCGTTCTCGATAATGCTGAGCGCGGGAGACGGAGCAAGATCGTCGCGCACGGGCACCATCGCATCCGCAGCCTTCGGCATCTTGCGGATGCCGAGCTTGCCGGCAACCGTTTCCGCAAGGTTGGCATCGATATTCAGCAGATGAGATACAACACGCTCGTGGATCACAGGTGTTTCCACCTTCGATAGTTCGAAGGTCAGCGCCATCGCAATATGCTTCTGTTCCACCGCGGTCTGGCTCAGATAGAACTGACGCGCCTGGCTGTAATGGTCGGCGAAGCTCTCCGGTCTAAGGCGAACTTTCTGTCCGTCTTCCTGCGCTGCAAAGGACCGGAATCCGCGCCTGGGGTCGGGCCTCGGTCCTTCGCCCCAGGAATTAGGCTGGTAATTTGCTCGTCCGACAGGGTTGCGCATCGCCATATGGCCGTCCTGCTGGAGATGGTGGAACGGGCACTTCGGCGCATTGATCGGGATATGTGTGAAATTGGGGCTACCCAATCTTTTCAACTGCGTGTCGAGATAGGAGAAGTTGCGACCCTGAAGCAGCGGGTCATTGGAGAAATCGATGCCAGGGGGGGACGTTCTGCGTCATGAACGCAACCTGTTCGGTTTCGGCGAAGAAATGTCCGGCATCCGATCCAGCACCAGCCGTCCGACCGGGACAGGCTTGATGACTTCTTCCGGGATCAGCTTCGTCGGGTCGAGCACATCGAAATCGAAACTGTCGGCGAAGTCCTGATCGAAGAGCTGCACGCACAGTTCCCATTCCGGAAAGTCGCCAGCTTGTATTGCAGTCCACAGATCGCGGCGATGAAAGTCTGGATCCGCACCGTTGATTTTGACCGCCTCGTTCCAGACAACCGATTGGAGACCAAGCTTTGGCTTCCAGATGAATTTGACGAAAGTCGACTCGTCCCTGGCACTCACGAAGCGGAACGTATGAACGCCAAACCCTTCCATGAAGCGGAAGGAGCGCGGTATGGCGCGATCCGACATGACCCACATGATCATATGCATGGACTCTGGCGTCAAACTGATGAAGTCCCAGAAATTATCATGGGCTGACTGGGCCTGCGGAAAAGCCCGGTCAGGCTCCTCCTTGACGGCATGGACCATATCGGGAAACCGGATGGCGTCCTGGATGAAGAACACGGGAATGTTGTTGCCGACAATATCCCAGTTGCCTTCCTCGGTGTATATCTTGACGGCGAAGCCGCGCACATCCCGGGCAAGGTCGAACGAACCCTTCGATCCGGCGACCGTGGAAAAACGGACGAAGACTGGCGTCTTCTCGCCAACCCGTTGGAAAATGTCTGCGCGCGTATATTCGCTGAGAGACTTTGTCGTCTCGAAATAGCCATGCGCGCCGTAGCCCCGCGCATGAACCACGCGTTCGGGAATACGCTCATGGTCGAAGTGAAAGATTTTTTCCCGGAAATGAAAATCCTCAATCAGCGTAGGACCAGGCGCACCGACCTTGAGCGTATTGAGGTCATCCGAAACCGGCCCGCCTTGGGCAGTGGTCATGACCGGCGTCTTGTCCTCGGCGAGTTGATGAAGATCTCCGCTTGGGCCGGCTTCGAGCTTTTGGTCATGAATTTTGAGTGATTTTTGCACATTTGCGGCTTTGTCGGTGGCTGACATAGCTGGCTCCCGTCCGTTATGTGATCTCTATACAAATTGGCAAGGGTGCCGAGTGGCACCCTTGCTTCATCATTAGGCCGCTTTAGCGCGTTGGTTGGCCGAAGCATCCGCAAGTTTCTTCAGATCGCTGTCCGTTTTGGACTCTTCCTGAAGCGTCTGATCGAGAAGCTTCGCTGCATCGCTCAGGCCAAGTTCTTGTGCCCACCGCTTCAAAGTTCCATATCGGGTGATTTCGTAGTGCTCGACCGCTTGCGCGGATGAGATCAGGCCAGCGTCGAGCGCCGCAGTATCCCTGAACTCCTCCATGATCTCCTCGCCTTCGGCGATGATCCCTTCGATGGCGTCGCAGGTTTTGCCTCTCGCTGCCTTGCCCATGATCTCGAACACCTGGACAAGTCGTTCGACATGGCCTTCCGTCTCTTCGCGATGCTTCTCGAAAGCAGCCTTCAGATCTTCCGACTGCGCCGCACGTTTCATCTTCGGCAAAGCCTTCAGAATTTTGCGCTCAGCGTAATAGATGTCCTTGAGAGTGTCGTGGAAGAGGTCTTCAAGGGTCTTTTCCTTTGCCATGGTACTTCTCCTCTCATGAATTGTCGGATCGATATTTGTAGCCCGAAGACCGCTAAGTTCGCGGAAAAATGTGAGAATTGGCCAGTGTTCCGGTTCAAAGCGGGCATCTCTACCCGTCTTTTAACGCAATGTGATAGTTTAAGTTCCGTGGCTAGGCCTGTCCGTCGTGGAATGATTTGAGACTTTTTGTGCTCTTGAAGATTGGAGTTTCCGGCTTGTTTTGCGGGTTGATTTAAGCTGCTTTGGCCTGGTGGTTTAAGCGGCGTTTTCTGATGGTGTCTCGTTTGATCCTTTCGCGTTCGATTAGGATGGTCTGTCCACGTCGGAAGTCAACGTCAGCCGGGGTGAGATTGTCGAGGCTCTCGTGGTATCTGCGATGATTGTAGTGATCGACGAAGGCTGCGATCTGGGCTTCGAGGTCCTGCTTGAAGAAGTAGTTTTCGAGCAGGATGCGGTTCTTGAGCGTCTGGTGCCAGCGTTCGATCTTGCCCTGCGTTTGCGGATGACCGGGAGCGCCATGGCCTTGGCTGATTTTGTATTTGTCCAGCCAGTCACCAAGGTCGGAAGCGACGTAACACGAAGCGTTGTCCGACAGCAGGCGGGGACGGTGTTCGACCTTGACCTTATCGCAGCCTGAAGTTGCCAGTGCCAGGTCGAGTGTATCGGTGACATCCTCGACTTTCATGCTGGTGCACAGTTTCCAGGCGATGATGTAACGGGAATAGTCATCAAGGATGGTCGACAAATAAAACCAGCCGCAACCGACAACTTTCAGATAGGTGAAGTCGGTCTGCCACATTTCATTCGGCCGCGTGGTCTTGTCCTTGAACTCATCATTGGCCTTGATGACAATAGAGGCTGGTGACGTGATCAGGTCGTGGACCTTGAGCAGACGATAGACCGAAGCCTCTGATACAAAATAACTTTCCGTATCGGTGAACTTCACCGCCCGCTCTCGTGGTGACAGGTCGGCATGATCGAGCGCCAGTGCGATGATACGATCCCGGATGTCATCAGGAATGCGGTTCCACACCCGCGAAGGTGCGGACGTCTGGTCTTCCAGCCCCTCGAAACCGTGGCTCTGGAAAACGATCATCCCTGTCCGACATCAACGCTTTTGAGACCAAACGGGTTAATTGAGCAGAGAGGACTTTCGGCTCATCATAGCTCAATTAAAGGAAGCAAAGATGAGACAGAAACCCGTTCCGCAAACGTCTACCGCTGAGAAGACGATGAAGGATATACGGCGCGCGACGCGCAAGCATTATTCTGCAGAGGATAAAATCCGTATTGTGTTGGAAGGCCTGCGTGGCGAGGACAGCATTGCCGGGATTTGTCGCCGTGAGGGGATCGCCGAGAGCCTGTATTATAGCTGGCCGAAGGAGTTTCTCGAAGCTGGCAAGAAACTCCTTGCTGGCAATACGGCCCGCTCGGCGACCAGTGACGAGGTTCGGTCACTGGGTCGTGAAAGCCGTGACCTGAAAGAGGCATTGGCCGACGTCATACTGGAAAACCGCCTGCTCAAAAAAGCATGATCGGGGATGGGGGCGACGACGAATGAGATATCCCGCCACCGAAAAGCTTGGGATCATCCGGCTTGTGGAGCAGTCGCATTTGTCAGCTAGGCCCCTCCTCGACAAGCTGGGCATTCCAAGACCGACCTTCTATCGATGGTATGATCGTTTCCAGACCCACGGTTTCGAGGGGCTGGAAGACCAGACGTCCGCACCTTCGCGGGTGTGGAACCGCATTCCTGATGACATCCGGGATCGTATCATCGCACTGGCGCTCGATCATGCCGACCTGTCACCACGAGAGCGGGCGGTGAAGTTCACCGATACGGAAAGTTATTTTGTATCAGAGGCTTCGGTCTATCGTCTGCTCAAGGTCCACGACCTGATCACGTCACCAGCCTCTATTGTCATCAAGGCCAATGATGAGTTCAAGGACAAGACCACGCGGTCGAATAAAATGTGGCAGACCGACTTCACCTATCTGAAAGTTGTCGGTTGCGGCTGGTTTTATTTGTCGACCATCCTTGATGACTATTCCCGCTACATCATCGCCTGGAAACTGTGCACCAGCATGAAAGTCGAGGATGTCACCGATACACTCGACCTGGCACTGGCAACTTCAGGCTGCGATAAGGTCAAGGTCGAACACCGTCCCCGCCTGCTGTCGGACAACGCTTCGTGTTACGTCGCTTCCGACCTTGGTGACTGGCTGGACAAATACAAAATCAGCCAAGGCCATGGCGCTCCCGGTCATCCGCAAACGCAGGGCAAGATCGAACGCTGGCACCAGACGCTCAAGAACCGCATCCTGCTCGAAAACTACTTCTTCAAGCAGGACCTCGAAGCCCAGATCGCAGCCTTCGTCGATCACTACAATCATCGCAGATACCACGAGAGCCTCGACAATCTCACCCCGGCTGACGTTGACTTCCGACGTGGACAGACCATCCTAATCGAACGCGAAAGGATCAAACGAGACACCATCAAAAAACCCCGCTTAAACCACCAGGCCAAAGCAGCTTAAATCAACCCGCAAAACAAGCCGGAAACTCCAATCTTCAAGAGCACAAAAAGTCTCAAATCATTCCACGACGGACACGCTTTATTACCGTCATCGTTATCCCGCAGAGATAATTGCCGAAGCCGTTTGGTTGTATTTTCGCTTTTCACTGAGCTTTCGCATGGTTGAAGATATGCTGGCTTATCGCGGGATCTTCGTCACGCACAAGACCGTGCATGAATGGGCTGAAAAGTTGGGCCGCGACTATGCCAACACGATCCGGCGCGCCGTACGCCCCGCCTTGGTGATAAGTGGCACCTGGATGAAGTTGTCATCACGATCAAGGGCGAGCGGAATTTTCTGTGGCGTGCCGGCGATCAGGGTGGCTTTGTGCTCGCGGTGCTGGTGCAGAAGCGCCGCAATACCAAGGCTGCGAAGCGCTTCATCCGTAAACTCTTGTTAAGCCAAGGTGTTGCTCCCCGCGTCATGATCACGGATAAGTTGGGCTCTTACGCTGCCGCCAACCGGGCAATAGGCCTCACCCTTTGTGATCATCGCCAGCATAAAGGTTTGAACAACCGTGCTGAGAATTCGCATCAGCCGATCCGGTGACGTGAGCGGGTCATGAAGCGGTTTAAATCGGAACGACATTTGCAACGCTTCGCATCCATTCACGATCCGATTTACAACCTTCACTATTTTCCCCGCAATCGCTTAACCTCAACAGACCACCGCGAAATGCGCCTCGCCGCCACCAACATCTGGCACGAGGTCGCATGCCTGAAATCCGCATAATATCACATCATAGACCGAATGGCGTCCGTGATCAGATTAAAGTAACGGTGCCCACCATTGCTCATCTGTAAGGCTTCTTCTACTCAAGGTTGTTCTCCTTCAACAACCTTGAATCACAATGGAGCGCAAAAGAGAACCATTGAATGCAGCCAAGACCTAGAACACATTTTTCATGTGCGCAATGATATGCAGACTGACGGGTTTTCAAGAATACAATTCATTGTATTCTTGCTTGTCTTCAACGGATTAAAGCTTAAACGATTGTCAATATACGTTTTAGGATTCTAGGTTATAACGATGGATAAACGCCACTTGTTGAAAATTGACCGCAAAGCCGCAGAACAGCGGAAATGGGTGGTTTTTATGGGGTTAGGTATCCTGCTTGTATCCGGCGGGGGGCTTTGTTTATTACTTCCGGTTTTCTCAGAGTTTGCCGCCAGCACGATTTTTGGTGTTGTGCTCATTGGTATCGGCGTCGTTAAGATCATTCAGTCGCTTTGGGTGAAGAGCTGGGCGGGATTTGTCTGGCAGGAGCTATCAGGTGCGGCGGAGCTGGTGGGTGGTGTCATGATTTATCTCAATCCACTCAAAGGTGCGCTTGCTATTACGCTTTTGATAGCCATCGTCTTGTTCGTCCATGGTTTCATGCAAATTGCAATGTCCATAAAAATTAAACCGGAGGGTGGATGGTGGTGGTTTGCCCTTTCCGGACTTATTGGACTCACTGCGAGCGGTGTTCTTGTTCTTAAAGTACCGCTGACAAAAGCGCTTCCGTCAGGTTCAATTGCGGGAATAGCTCTTTTGATTGCTGGACTTGCTTATCTTGGAAGTGCATTGAGTACGCGAAAAGCTTGAATTGACGAGCAGACGGAATAGGCTGCAAGGCTTGTTCCCGTTTCAAATCAGTTGGCTATATCGAACCGCTGCCGCCTTTCGCGCAGATAGTAATGGGTATTATATGAGCTTTAGCAGGGTTAGAGACATGATGAAGCTGATAAGGGAAGTGGCCGTGCGGATTTTAAATGGCTCTGTTCGCCGATATACAAAATGCGCAGAAAGAGGTTCATTTTCATTGCTTATCGCGATGATAGCCTCTGTTGCCTTGCTAGCTGGTTGTTCGCAGGAAGCCGAGCAGGCGCCTCAACAGATAAGGCCTGTTCAGGTAACCACTGTCGAGCGTGGTGCGGCTGGGCAAACATCAACATTTACCGGCCAAATACAGGCGCAGGATGAGGCGGCCATGGCGTTCCGCTTATCGGGCCGGATGATCGAACGCGCCGTTAATGTTGGCGACAGGGTCACAGCAGGTCAAGTTATCGCACGCTTGGACGCGCAAAATGCGATGAATACACTCCGCTCTGCTCGCGCGGCGCTGGCTGCGGCGGAAAGCCAGCTCGTAATGTCGAGAAATGCTTTTAACCGTCAAGATCAGTTGCTTCGCAATGGTTTCACGACGCGTTCCAGTCACGATGCCGCGCGCTCTGCAATGGATACTGCTTTGTCGAGCGTTGACAGCGCACAGGCGCAAGTGAAAATCGCCGAGGATAATCTTGGTTATACAAACCTGATTGCTGACGCTCCTGGCACTGTGACGGCGCGCGGTGCTGAACCCGGTGAAATTGTTCAGGCAGGACAAATGATCGTGCAACTCGCGCGCCAGGACGGGCGAGATGGCGTATTTGATGTACCTGCATCGGTACTTAGGGAAGCTGCGCCGGATTCCGTTATTACTGTCTCGCTTGCGGATGATCCATCGATCAAAGCCACAGGGCGAGTGCGTGAAGTTGCGCCGCAAGCAGATCCGATTACCCGTACATTCCGTGTTCGGGTTGGTCTTGATAATGCGCCGGATGCGATGCGCCTTGGCTCGACTGTCAATGGGCAGGTTACCATTGAGAATTATGCCTTGATTGAAATTCCAGCCACTGCACTGACTGCGGTGAACAATGCACCAGCAGTATGGGTGTTGAATCCCGAAACGAATACGGTTGCCTTGCAGAATATTGAGATTGGCCGTTTTGGTAACGTCTCCGTAGGGGTCGCCTCTGGTTTGAGTGCGGGCGATATTGTCGTTACCGCAGGCGTGCAGGCCTTATATCCTGGACAGAAGGTCCGTTTGCTCAATACGGCGGGGGAATAATGCGTTTCAATCTTTCCTCATGGGCTGTTCGCGAGCGGCAACTTGTCATCTTTTTGATGATGGTCGTTCTGGGTGCAGGCTTGTTTGCCTATAGCCGTCTCGGACGCGCAGAAGACCCGTCCTTTGTTATCAAAACAATGGTTGTGCAGGCTGCGTGGCCGGGTGCCAACATGACTGATACATTGCAGCAAGTAACCGAGCGACTTGAGCGAACGCTGCAAGAGACGCCGCACCTTGATAATGTTCGCAGTTTCACGCGTCCGGGCGTCGCCACCATATTCGTCAATCTTGATGGCAGCGCGAGTGCCAAGGAGGTCGAAAATACCTGGTATATCGTGCGCAAGCGTGTCGCTGATATGCGTCATACGTTACCTCAAGGCGTCGTGGGGCCAGGTTTTAACGATGAGTTCGGCGATACTTTCGGCTTGATATACGGGTTCACAGCCGATGGATTTACGCACCGTCAGTTGCGAGACTATGTGGAGAGCGCTCGTTCTCAATTGCTCAAAGTACCCGATGTCGCAAAAATTGAACTGCTTGGAGAGCAGGACGAACAGATATTCGTTGAATTTTCGATGCGGGAGCTGGCAAATCTTGGCATAGATCGCTCGGCATTGATTGCAGCTTTGCGGGCTCAGAATGTCGTTCAGCCTTCTGGCGCCATTATGACTGGCGATGAGAATCTTGCGATCGATGTTTCCGGCGGATTTGGAACGGAACAGGACATTGCAAATATCAACTTTGCCGTGAATGGCCGCATGATAAGGCTGGCAGATATCGCAACTGTTACACGCGGCTATTCTGATCCTCCGAAACCAATGTTTCGCGTAAACGGCGAGCCGGGAATTGGTATGGCGATCGCAATGCGTGAAGGTGGTGACATTCTCCGGCTTGGGCAGAATATCAATGCCGAAATGCAAAAAATCACCGCGAGTTTGCCGCATGGAATTGAGCCGCATTTGGTGGCGGATCAGTCGGTTACGGTGCGTAGTGCCATAGGCGAATTTATGACGTCCCTTGGACAGGCCGTCGTCATTATACTCATTGTCAGCTTTATCGCTCTCGGGATCCGTGCGGGGCTGATGGTCGCCATCACAATCCCGCTGACGCTCGCTGCCGTTTTTGCTGTCATGTGGCTGTTCAACATTGACATGCAACGTATATCGCTCGGAGCCTTGATCATTGCATTGGCCCTGATGGTCGATGATGCCATGACGACAACCGATGCAACATTGGGCAGACTGGCCATAGGAGAGACAAAGGAAATTGCGGCGGTTTATGCCTTCAAGACTTATGCTTTTGCGATGCTTGCCGGCACACTTGTAACAATTGCAGGCTTTGTACCGATCGGCTTTGCAGCGAGTTCAGCGGGTGAATACACGTTCAGCCTGTTCGCTGTCGTTAGCATCGCGCTTGTGGTGTCCTGGTTTGTTGCCGTCGTCTTTGCGCCACTTATAGGGCTCTATGTGCTCAAGGCGCCAACAAAGACCGGGCGTGAACCCAGCCGTGTCATGCGATCTTATCGGCATTTTCTATCAATTGCCCTCAAGGGCAAGTGGATTACAATCGCGTTAACACTAGGCCTTTTTATTATTTCGCTTCTGCTTTTGCCGCTCATCCCACGCCAGTTTTTCCCCTCATCAGACAGGCCCGAGCTTCTCGTTGATCTCGAGTTGCCACAGAATGCATCGATATACGCGACAGAACGTGCGATGCAGCGCCTGGACGTCATTTTAAAAGATGATCCAGATGTCGAACGATGGAGCGGGTATGTGGGACGCGGAGCGGTGCGTTTTTACCTGCCATTGGATGCGAAACTTCCCAACGACTTTTTTGGGCAGGCAGTTGTTGTTGCCAAAGATGTGAAGGCCCGTCTTCGGCTGCAGGATAAGCTGACAAAACTGCTTGAAGAGGACTTTCCAAATATCGTCAGCCGGGTCTCTCCACTTG
Organism: Ochrobactrum sp. Marseille-Q0166; assembly: GCF_014397025.1. Taxonomy (NCBI): domain Bacteria; kingdom Pseudomonadati; phylum Pseudomonadota; class Alphaproteobacteria; order Hyphomicrobiales; family Brucellaceae; genus Ochrobactrum; species Ochrobactrum sp. Marseille-Q0166. The sequence goes on from NZ_JACJUO010000003.1 coordinate 559,852, forward strand.
AACTTGGACCGCCAGTTGGGTGGCCAATTCAATATCGTGTGCTTGGTCCGGATTTGAGCCAGATACGGGATATTGCTTATAAGTTGGCGGAGGTCATTGCGACCAATCCTTTGACCGAAACCGTCAATTACCAATGGGCGATGCCTTCACGCGAAATTCGTATTCAGATTGATCAGGACAAGGCGCGATTGCTTGGACTGTCTACGGAAACGATCGGACGTGTTTTAAATACGGTGGTGACAGGCGCACCGGTTACGCAAGTGCGAGATGGCATCTATCTGGTCAACGTCGTTTTGCGAGCGACAGATGAACAGCGCGTTTCGCTTGATACATTGCGAACCATTCAGGTTCCGGTGCGAGATGGTCGAACCGTGCCACTTAGCCAATTTGCGAGTTTTGAATATGAACAAAGCTATCCGCTGGTTTGGCGACGTAACCGAACCCCTAGTTTAACTGTTCAGGCCGATATCGTCGCAGGTGCTCTACCCGAAACGGTTGTTCAGCAGTTAGCGCCAGCGATTGCTGGGCTCCAACAAAATCTGCCGCCGGATTATCACATCGAAATTGGCGGAACTGTTGAGGAAAGTGCTGCGTCGCTTGCTTCGGTGAAGGCGGTCGTCCCCGTCATGATTTTGATAATGTTTGTTGTCCTCATGTTCCAGCTGCGGCGCTTTTCATTGACACTGCTGGTGGTCAGCGTGGCTCCGCTCGGTCTGATCGGTGTGGTTCTTGCTTTGCTTGTGTCCGGTCGCCCGCTGGGGTTTGTAGCCATTTTGGGCGTGCTTGCTCTTATCGGAATGATCATCAAGAACGCGGTGATCCTGGTTGGGCAGATAGAGGCTGAAAGGAAAGCCGGCAAGGCTATTGAGGATGCCGTCCTCGACGCATCCTCGGCTCGCTTCACACCGATCATGTTAACAGCTGTATCCACTGTGCTAGGCATGGTTCCTATTGCTCCCACGGTTTTCTGGGGGCCGATGGCATTCGCGATTATGGGCGGATTACTTGTTGCGACGCTTCTCACACTGGTCTTCCTGCCTGCACTCTATGTTTCTTTAATTAAAGAATCCGACTTGGAAAAAACCGTGGAGGCTCCTCGTTGAGGATATTGGGCGTCTGAAAGACGAAGGACGTCTCGGCACTGGGAGTGGGTCATCAGACCTCCACCCGGTGCCGGGACTGACTTAAAAACCAAAAAAGATACCCATTTCAGGGTACTTTGCCTGTTTGACAAAAAATCCGCTCTTTCTGCAGCCTCTCTTATCGATGGCCCAGTCGCTCAACAATACGAACAGGCAGATGAAGTGCTAGAGATGCTTGTTCGAAAGTGCTCTGACCAACAGACCGGAAGGTCGTATCCAGGCCAGCATACTCGTCTGTGATCATACGACGTAACAGATGTCCTGATCCAAGGAGACTGATGAGCGTATTTGAACTTGCAAAAAGGGTGTGACTTCCATTCTCGACCTGAGAAATATCCAGAACCTGAATATTTTTCTTCTGTAGAGAGGCGATATCATGACCACTACCAATCCGTGGTTCTCCGCCTGCAAGTCGCCGTGAGATATCAAGGGCACGATCTCGGCGGGAGACGACAATGGTAAATGGCTGGGGAAGCATTTCGATGTCCGCAAGCTGGCTGTTGAAAAGATCCGGGTCCAGATCAGGCGCTGCGAGCATAACGCCGCTGATACGGCTTAGAATATCATAGCGCTTTTCTAACGAGAGGGTTCTAAGTGCTTCCATGATGACGAGTCCGCCCATGGAGTGACCCACAAGAACGATTCCGTTCGATTTGGATTTTGCCAACATTTCAAGGGTTTCAGACAACCCTCGGCGCGCAATGAGGGCGCTGTCTCGATCATATACATAACGGGCGAATGACGAAGCCGAAGCCCATGAAAAATGAACTGGAACGCCTGATATACCGTAATCATGCACGATTTGCGCATTACGGAATAAGCCCTCAGCGAAATTGTTATTATAACCATGAACGAAGAGGAACACTTCTCGCTGAGAGGGCGCTCGGCTATCAAGTCTTTCATTAAGCTCGCGTAGAGCGTCGCTTTGAGATGGCACCATTTTGTAACCAAAAGCCGTGAAATTGCGTCGCGGATCGGGATTGCGGGATGCAGTCTCCACGGTGCCGGCACGGTGGAATTCAGGAATACGTACATTGATGGTTGAAAGATTGAGTTGGTTCGCTCTTGCACGCGTATAAAGAGTATTCGTGTGGTCGGCAGCCTGTCGCACGGTTGCAACCAGAAACGGAACAGATGAAGATGTGGCGACATATGCCGCTGTCGTGCCCAGACCTGTACTTGCTCTATTATTGGCGCAGCCAGCAATCATCAGAAGGCTCAACAAGACGACAAAAAAGTCTCTGCATTTCAACCAGCCGTGCACTGACATTCCAGCCTCGTATTTTATCATGCCTCTCCGAGCGACAGAATGAGATGGAGCCTCTTGTCAGGTCCGAGAGATCAATATTCCTTGCTTATATTCAGTATTGTAAGCGGATTGCCAATCTTCAATCTTTCTTAAATCATTAATTATTGTGGTCACTTAGCTCATAATTAAAATGGAACTTAAAAATATCACAGCAAAGATGCATAATTTTTGTTGTATCGATTATATTCATATGTTCAGGTTTTTTGGTATATTAGTGTTTAGCCACAAGGCTAGAAATATCACATTGGGGGCGTTATGGAACTTCTCAATCCTCTCGTGGACTCGGAAAAATCCTATATTTCCACTGGAACTCTCCCGCCGGCTGAGCAGGTTAAAAACCTTGTTAGCGAAGCACATGAGCGGTTTTTAAATATTGAATTAGGGCAGAATTCCCAAGTCTATCCCGCGCTGGCTAAAGTTCCGGAATCGCTATTTGGAATCTGTGTTGTCGGCGTAGATGGGCGGGTATTCGCGGTCGGCGATGCTGATCATGAATTCACAATCATGAGTGTCTCCAAACCTTTCATCTTTGCGCTGATTTGTGATTTGATTGGTGCAACGGGTGCTCGCGAACGCTTGGGCGTCAATGCGACGGGTTATTCTTTCAATTCTCTTGCTGGCATCGAGCGGGACAAGGAGGGGCGCACCAACCCCATGGTGAATGCTGGTGCGATTGCAACAACAAGCCTTGTTCCGGGACAAACGGAAGATGAGAAATGGCAGTTTATTCTTAACGGACTGTCGCGCTTTGCCGGTCGCCAACTCAGTATCAATGAAGAGGTTTATACCTCGGCATCAGAAACAAATTTTCGGAACCGCAGCATCGCTTGGATGCTAGAAAGTGCAGGTCGCATCTATTGTGATCCCACGGAGGCTGTTGAGTTATATACGCGCCAGTGTTCATTGAATGTCAGTGCCCGCGATCTGGCTGTTATGGGTGCAACTCTGGCGAATGGCGGCGTCAATCCGATCACGCGAGAGCAGGTCGTCAAGCCGGATGTGTGTCACTACGCACTCGCAGTGATGCTCACTGCCGGCCTTTACGAAACATCGGGTGATTGGCTTTATGAAATCGGACTGCCTGGGAAAAGCGGTATCGGAGGGGGTATCGTGACTGTATCGCCGGGGAAAGGCGGATTAGGAACATTTGCACCACCGCTCGACGAGGCTGGAAATAGTGTCAAGGGCCAGTTGGCAGCACAATTTTTGTCACAGCGTTTGGGACTTGATCTCCTGGTCTCTAATCCCAACAGCTAATCAGCTTTTTATAAAGATATCAGCTCATACATTCCGAGAGGGAATTAATCGTCATGGCTGTTTCAAAGGTCAGTTCACCAGAACAACAGAACTCATGGATACCCATGATCGCTATCGCCTTCGGGCAGGCCATCATGTCTTTTAATGTTGCATCGCTACCGGTGGCACTTGGTGGCATGGTTGAGAGTTTCGGCGTCGCACCGACTACCGTTGCGACCGGAATTGTTGCCTATTCTATGATCGTAGCTGGCTTTGTAATGTTGGGTGCAAAGCTTGTGCAGAAATTTGGCGCATTGCATGTATTCCGGCTAGCGGTGATCGTGTTTGGTGTTGCACAGGTCATTATGACATTGAGCCCCAACGCTACGGCAATGATTTCGGCTCAGGCGCTTTGCGGTGCAGCGGGTGCTGTAATCGTTCCCGCCTTGGTTGCTCTGATTGCCGAAAACTACCAAGGAAATCAGCAGGCAACTGCTCTCGGTGCCCTGGGCTCGGCACGTGCAGGTGCTGGCGTACTTGCCTTCCTTATTGGCGGTATGCTTGGAACTTACATTGGATGGCGCCCAGTATTCGGTATTCTCGTTGCAGTTTCCGCACTTGTTCTCGTTTTAAGTTTCCGTCTGAAGCCCGATCATGGCCGGCCTGATGTTAAAATTGATGGGATCGGCGTGCTTCTAGCCGCATCTGCCATCATTGCAATCAGCTTTGGCTTTAATAATCTGAATGGCTGGGGGCTTGTTTTCGCTCGTTCAAATGCTCCTTTTAACTTGCTCGGCGTTTCACCAGCACCGATCCTTATCGTCTTCGGGATCGTTTTGGGACAAGCATTTTTCTTATGGACCAGAAGGCGCGAAGCGAAAAACCTGACGCCTCTACTTCCTCTTCAGGTTCTGGATTCACCGCAAGAGCGGGCCGCTGTTTTTGCGATGTTTGCTGTTGTCGCGCTTGAAGCTGCGCTGAATTTTTCGGTTCCCCTTTATATTCAGATTGTGCAGGGACGTTCTCCGCTCGCAACAGCCGTGGCTATGTTGCCTTTCAACCTGACGGTATTCTTTGCCGCCATGTTGATCGTTAAACTGTATGGCAAGCTGTCGCCGCGGCAGATAGGGCGATATGGTTTCGGCCTGTGTGCGGTTGCTCTGGTCTGGCTCGCTTTTGTGGTTCGCAATGACTGGAGTTCAATACCGGTCCTGTTCGGTTTGATACTTTTTGGCATCGGTCAGGGAGCATTGGTAACACTGCTTTTCAATGTTCTGGTGACTTCATCGCCGAAAGAACTCGCAGGCGATGTTGGATCGCTAAGAGGAACGACAAACAATCTTGCAGCAGCGGTCGGTACCGCTGTTTCGGGAGCTTTGCTTGTCGGATTGCTCAGCAGTGCTGTTATGCGTCAGTTGGCTGAAAATCCGACTTTGCCGATCGAAATTCAGTCGGAAGTCAACCTTGATAGCATCACTTTCGTCAGCAATGATCAGTTGGCTGGAGTTATCGCGGCGACGAGCGCATCGCCTGAGCAAAAGCTTGAGGCATTACGCATCAACACAGAGTCTCGGCTTCTCGCTCTAAAAATCGGCTTTCTGATAATGGCTGGATTGGCGCTCGTGTCCATCCTGCCCGCCGGCCGTCTTCCAAACTATCGTGCAGGTGAAATCCCAAAACCTGAATAAGTTTGGCACTAACGATCTTACTACTCCCGGAGCAGAAAAATGAAAGCCGCCGGGAGTAGCAGCGGATTGCGCAATACTTATATAAATTCTTGCATAACTTACGGCGTTAAAATCTTAATTATCTATTATTAATTTTCTGATTTATAAAATATTGCTATTTATATATTCGTTGCCAATCGCATGCTTTGTGGCGTGTGCTGCCAAAGCTAACATGCTAATTATCATTGACTTAGATAAATACTTCATCGGTAGAAGTATACGTACTTCTTCTCTTTCCGATTTTAGATTTTCTAGGAGGCCTATCTCTTCCGAAGTTTCAAAAATATTTTTTTACGTGTGACCATGACAGCAGTAGATCCCCTGCGATACGAGAAAAGGGGTACGATATAAGGCTTTGTCGCAAATTTTTTGCCCGGTTAAAGACGGCCATATCTGTGGACGCAATTATGCTGCGAGCTGTGCGAAGACCTTGAATGGCGAGCGGTTGTTGTTGGCGAATTGCTTCTTGCGGATCATATGCGCCACTTCGATGCCAGCAATTGTCGCTGAAGCTGAATGGAATGCTTTGAAGCCTAATGTGTGTTTAGTGATCCGCTTAATGAACCGATGGTCCTGTTCAAGGATGTTGTTCAAATATTTGGCCTGCAGGATTTCAATCATCTTACCTGTGCCCGTGATTTTCAGGATCGTGTTGATAGCCTGTGCGCCAGCTAAATTCGCCCCGCTCTTATCAATGACGATTTTGTTAGGAACACCATTGCTTGCAATGGCTTTCCTAAAGAAACGCCTTGCTGTGCCGATATTTCGGCGCTCAGAGAGCATGAAGTCAAGAGTTTGGCCATCACGATCTACGGCTCTATACAGATAGGTCTAGTTCCCTTTGACCTTTATATAAGTCTCGTCAACACGCCATGAGCCAGATGTTGGTCGCTTACGTTTCTGTGCCTGATCTGCAATCTGTGGCGCATATCGAACGACCCAACGGTTTAAGGTTGCATGATCAACATCGACGCCTCGTTCGGCCATAATTTCCTGAAGGTCACGATAGGAGGCAGGGTAACGAAGGTAGAAGAATACGGCATAAAGAATGACGCTTTTGGGGAAATGAGCCCCTTTGAAATCGACAGCCATTCGCTCGCATCTCGTTCAAATAAACATAACGGACGCATTTAACTCAACAGAAGTGAAAATTTTGCGACAAAGCCTGCCTCTTTCAGGTCACGGCTTTCACGACCCAGTGACCGAACCTCGTCACTGGTCGCCGAGCGGGCCGTATCGCCAGCAAGGCGTTTCTTGCCAGCTTCGAGAAACTCCTTCGACCAGCTATAATACAGGCTCTCGCCGATCCCCTCACGGCGACAAATCCCGGCAATGCTGTCCTCGCCACGCAGGCCTTCCAACACAATACGGATTTTATCCTCTGCAGAATAATGCTTGCGCGTCGCGCGCCGTATATCCTTCATCGTCTTCTCAGCGGTAGACGTTTGCGGAACGGGTTTCTGTCTCATCTTTGCTTCCTTTAATTGAGCTATGATGAGCCGAAAGTCCTCTCTGCTCAATTAACACTGTTTGGTCTCAAAGGCGTTGATGTCGGACAAAACGGCAACATAAACATCGTCATCACCATTCACATCAGAAGCAAAGGCCAGTCTCTTCGAATCTGGGGCCCAGACAACGCTATGACTATAGGCACCTGATGGAGAGGTGGGAAACGCCAATCCACCATCATTATCTGTCAGGAAAACTTGGCCCCGATGTGTGAAGGCGATTAGCTTTGCGTCTGGTGAACGAGCTGGTTTCTGAACCCAGCGTGTTGGTTGACCGGTAAAATCCGCGAAAGTCTGGCTGGGAAGAGAAATAGCTAGCGTGATAACAGACATGAAAATCATAAATCCGTACTTGGTCATGATTTACCACTTTTTAAACATTGTGTTGAGATTGGTGAAGAGGTTGAAAGAAAGAGGGAGGGCTGTCATTAAACGTCTACTGGTTGTATTTTAGAATGTGGAGCTTTATATTCAGGCGGAAGCTGTGGATAAAACCGTTGCAGGCGGAAAACGCGTTTTCATTTCTAGCAGAAAATTATGAGATATTTTAAAATTATAATGCGTGAAAAAGATATCACTGAAATTTGGTATAGTGCAATTCGGATGCGGTAACGCGAGATGCAATATTTCCGCGGAATCTTACTGATTTTAATGCCGGTATTGCGATTAATATTTATATAGAAAAATTGTTATAAGTTTATAATGCGAGTTGTCGCTTTTTATAAGTATTTAATACGCGCATATTTGTGCTTTTTATATATGAAAATCGATAAATATACATTATACATTAATTATAATAAAATAAAATATTTACTAAATATAAATAATATTTAAATTAACGTAGTATTGTTGGAAATTTTTTATTTTGTATATTTATTCTAAATATTTCTTTGAAAATTATAATCTATAGCTATAATCGGTTTCGAGGGGATTACATATCTATCACCAATGTTGTTAGGTATGTCAGTATTTTCTAAATGGAACGTGTAGTAGAAATGGAATTGGGGTGGGTATGTTTTCTGTGAAAAGTGGCTTAAAATTTTTGTTTTTGTCGACTTCACTTATGACGCCACATTTGGCTTTTTCACAGGACATCCCGCAAGTTTTTTCAAGTGCCGCTGATGCTGAATATTATGCTAATTGGGGGCTTGATATGATTAATGCGCTGCCTGCTTATCAGAAAGGGTTTGCAGGCAAAAGCGTAACGGTTGCTGTTATCGATTCAGGACTTGATATTAATCATCCTGAATTTGCAGGACGCATTTCGCCGGCTTTATATAATTTTGGCACCGATAATGACTCTCTCGATACTTTCCCGTCTTTTGATGACGATGGATCTCTGAATGGGCATGGCCAACATGTGGCCGGGATTATTGGTGCTGGCCGTAATGGCTTTGGTATGCAAGGTGTAGCCTATGACGCGACAATCATGCCATTGCGTGCAATCGAAGTTGCAGAGGATGATGATGGGTTACCTGCTTCTGATCGGGCGATAATTTATGCTGCTGACCATGGTGCAAAGGTACTTAACGGAAGTTATGGGCCCAATACATTTCCAATGCCAACCGTCGATGGTGTACCCAATCCGAATTATCAGGTTCTCGATTACCAATTGATGATCGAGACCCCGGATGATCTTCAAGTAACCTACGAAGCGATGAAATACGCAGCTGAAAAAGACGTTGTCATGGTTTTTGCAGCTGGTAACGAACGCGAGGACCAGCCCGGTTACTATACTTCTATGCCAACTGGAAACGGTATGCTCCCGCTGATTACATCTGACTTCATCAACTCAGAAAAAATCAGATTTTTGGATATGGATTTTGAAGACGATATCAATCCGAACGACCCCGCCACATATCGCTTTCTTAGTCCCGCGGACCCGTCTCTGGTAAATATGGATTTCTCTGATTTGAAAGGGTCGCTGATCGTTGTTGTCTCAGTCGGGCGTGATGGCAATATCGCTCCGTACAGCAACGAGTGTGGTGAGACAGCAGAATGGTGTATGGCAGCGCCTGGCGGGGTGATGATGTCGGAGGATGATGATCCTGACGGCATCTACTCCACTTGGCCACAAGGTGATGCCACAAATGATAATAGCGATTATAAGTATGAGCAAGGAACATCGATGGCGTCTCCGCACGTTGCAGGCGCTGCAGCTGTGGTGCGATCGGCATTTCCATACTTAAATGCACGGCAGACGATGGAAACGATCCTCACAACCGCGACCAAACAAGGTTTTGAAGACGAAGCCAAGTTTGGGCAAGGACTTTTAAACCTTGGATTAGCAGTCGATGGTCCTATGGCGTTTCGTTACAACGGCGTTTTCAACGTCGATACTCAGGGCTATTCTTCAATATGGTCCAACTCGATTTCCGGTATTGGCGATCTGACGAAGCGTGGTGAAGGCATTCTCGCTTTAGAAGGGGAGAACAGCTATGAAGGCGGAACGAAAATCGTTGGTGGTGTACTTGAGATAAATGGCAGAGTAAGTTCGCCTACAGAGGTTTCCGAAACCGGTACGATTGCTGGACGTGGCTTCGTTGGTGACTTGACCTTGTTCAATGGCGGGAGAATCGCACCCGGCAGTGTGTTGAACCCTGAAAATGCGATTGGTAGACTCACCGTTAGCGGGATTTTTACTCAGCAAAGCGGCTCAGCTTATGTTGCGGATTTTGTTTCCGGTACTGAGCCCAAAGCAGGGCTTGACCAGATTATTGTTGATGGTGCTGCCAATCTTCAAGACGGCAGCTCATTTGAATTGATCTATCAGGGGACTACTTCTGGTGTAGACGCATTTTCTCGCGCTGTAGTGCTAAGTGCGACAGGTGGTGTAAACGGCACGTATGGTGAGATTTCTGGATCATACGTTAACAACGCGCGATTTATCGATTTCGTGCTGCATTATGACGCAAACAACGTTTTCCTCAATACAAGCCGTTCTGCAGTAGCCTTTGCCGATGTTGCAAATAGCCAAAATCAGGTGTCTACGGCGGAAGCACTGGAAAGCCAAGGCTCGGGAGGTGTACTCTACGATAATATTTTGTTCCTAACACAGCAAGACGCCCGTCGCGCTTACGATCAACTATCTGGAGAAGCCTATGCTTCCATCCAGGCAACATTTATCAATAATAGTGCCTATACGCGGTCGGTCGTTTATAACAACCTAGCACAAGTATTTGCTGCGCCGTCTATTTCTAATGGCCAATCTCCCGAGGACGTCAACTTTCCAACAGTTTGGGGACACGGATTTGGCGGATGGACGAACCTCTCTGGTGAAGGCATTGCCGCAAGAACAAAATCAAGTGTTGGCGGCTTCATAACTGGCGTCGACACGCAAGTCTTTGACACCTGGCGCTTTGGTGTACTTGCGAGCTATAGTCAGACAAATTTCCGGCTTAATGAGCGCATGTCGTCTGGGACAAGCGATGATTATACATTAGGTACCTATGCAGGCACGGAGACGCCTGCTGCTCTGGGCGTAGTCGCGCTTCGTTCTGGGTTGTCTTATACATGGCACAATATTGAAATGAAGCGTGGAATTGCCTTTGCTGACTTTGATGACAAGCTGCTAGCTGACTACAATGCCGGGACTTTTCAAGTTTTCGGTGAGTTGGGCTATAGGCTTGAACCCACCGAACAATCGAGAATCGAACCATACGTAAATCTTGCTTATGTTCGCCTGAAAACAGATGGCTTTTCAGAAAAAGATACTCATGGTGCTGGACTGAACGTCGAAGAGAGTACGATAAATACGGCGCTCTCGACTTTTGGTATTCGTGCGTCAACCGCTTTGAACAAGCATGTTGTCCCGGTGAAGGCACGTGCAGATATCGCATGGCATCGTGCCTATGGCGATGACCGCCCAACATCAGCGGCAAGCTTCGCGGGGTCCGACGGTTTTATCATCGGCGGAACCAGCGTTGGTAAGAACACGGCCCTTATTTCAGGCGGCTTTGATTTCGAGTTTAGCAAAGCTGCTCTGCTAAACGTCACTTATCAAGGGCAGTTCGGTTCGGGACTCACGCAAAATGGCGTGAATGTTAATTTACGCATGAACTTCTAAGTCAGTGTGTATATTTAGAGCGCGTCCATTGAACGCGGAATCGCGTTGAGGATTCCCTTGGTCGCCGAATTCTGATTCCATCGCTCCGACTGGTGATTTGGTTGGAGGCAATATGACCCGGGCTTTCAGTGATGATCTGCGT